>NZ_JBWKTH010000001.1:0-229325 GCF_059420225.1 Pseudomonas sp. GW821-FHT04D07 | reverse complement strand
ATGGAGCAGTCTGGTAGCTCGTCGGGCTCATAACCCGAAGGTCGTCGGTTCAAATCCGGCTCCCGCAACCAAACATCAAAAAAGGCTACTCGAAAGAGTGGCCTTTTTTGTGCTTGTGGGAACTGGCTTGCCAGCGATAGCGTTCTTGCCAGCGATAGCGTTCTTGCGGGCGCTATCGCTGGCAAGCCAGACGCCTACAAAGAGCGCACGATCGTCACCCCTCCTTCTCACAAAAAACCTTGATTGTCGGACACTTACTGAAAGCGACCGGCCAAATCAGGGCTTTTCGCATTATTTTGACCAAACGGGCCATTAACGGTTGACACCCCGCCGTTCGGCTGTAGAATGCCGCCACACAGACGCGGGATGGAGCAGTCTGGTAGCTCGTCGGGCTCATAACCCGAAGGTCGTCGGTTCAAATCCGGCTCCCGCAACCAAACATCAGAAAAGGCTGCTCGAAAGAGTGGCCTTTTTTGTATCCGCCGAAAAAACTTTCATCCAATCAGTGCTGCAAGGATCGAACCCTCGACGGATACCGCAGTCAATGGCTGCACAGGCTAAGCTGAATCCGCAACAAACTTCCTCTACAACAGCCCGGGGCGTGGGTCGCCGTACAACGGCCAGACACGTTAATATTTGCACTTATTTTGTCCATAGGGATTGGTAACTTGGCTGGATACCCCCATCCTGTCGCGCACAATCCTAGAGGTGATTGATGCGCGCCAACTCGTCCGAACCACACGAAACTGTTACAGCGACACACCCGATCACCGCCACCCGTCTCCGTTGGCTGGATCTGTTGAGCAAGTACCGGCAGTCCGTCGGCTTGGCCGTCACCCTGTTTCTGTTCGCCATCGCCCTGATCGCCTGTCGTCACCTGTTGATCGAACTCGATCTGGACGCCTTGCACGATTCGATTCTCAGCGTGCCCAAGCCAGCCTTGGGCGGTGCGCTGGCCGCGACCGCCATCGGCTTCATTATTCTGCTGGGCTATGAGTGGTCCGCCAGTCGCTACGCCGACGTGAAACTGCCGGGGCGCACCCTGGCGCTCGGCGGCTTCACCGCCTTCGCCATCGGCAATGCCATCGGCCTGTCGTTGCTGTCCGGCGGCTCGGTGCGCTATCGACTCTATGCCCGCCACGGCCTGGGCGCCTCCGAAGTCGCGCGGATGACCCTGTTCGCCAGCCTGTCGCTGGGTTGCGCGCTGCCACCCTTGGCCGCCCTGGCGACCCTGAGCAACCTGCCCGCGGCATCCGAAGCCCTGCACCTGCCCACCTACCTGCTCGGCGGCATCGCCGTGCTCGTGCTGGCCCTCGCGGCACTGCTGGCGGCCGGCATCTATCGCCGGCGCCTGCCGGAACAACCGATCAAGGAAAACCTGCTGGTCAAGGTGGGACGTCGCACCCTGCGCCTGCCCAGTGCGCGCCTGACCCTGCTGCAACTGCTGATCACCGCCCTGGACGTGGCCGCCGCCGCGACCGTGCTCTATCTGCTGTTGCCCGAGGCACCACCGTTCGGCGCATTCCTGCTGGTGTATCTGCTGGCCCTGGCCGCCGGCGTACTCAGCCATGTGCCTGGCGGCGTCGGCGTGTTCGAAGCCATCCTGCTGGCGGCCTTTGCCAATCAGCTGGGCGCCGCACCGTTGGCCGCCGCGCTACTGCTCTATCGCCTGATCTATGTGCTGTTGCCGTTGCTGCTGGCCTGCCTGGCCCTGCTGAGTACCGAAGCCCAGCGCCTGATGACCACCCGGCAAAGCATGCGGGTCGCTTCCGGCTTCGCCGCGCCGATCCTCGCCGTGTTGGTGTTCCTCTCCGGCGTGGTCCTGCTGTTCTCCGGCGCCACCCCGGAAATCGACACGCGCTTGGAAGGCATCGACTTCCTGGTCCCGGATCGCCTGATCGACGCCTCGCACTTCGGTGCCAGCCTGGTGGGCGTGCTGTGCCTGCTGCTGGCCCAGGGCCTGCGTCGCCGCCTGTCCGCCGCCTGGATGCTGACCATGACCTTGCTGCTGGTGGGCGCCCTGCTCTCCCTGCTCAAGGGCTTCGACTGGGAAGAAGCCTGCATGCTGACGGCCACCGCCTGTCTGCTGGGGATTTTCCGCCGCTCCTTCTATCGACCCAGCCGCCTCACCGAACTGCCGTTCTCGCCGCTGTACCTGGTGGCCAGCCTCTGCGTGCTCGGTGCCTCGGTCTGGCTGCTGCTGTTCGCTTACCAGGACGTCCCCTACAGCCACGAGCTGTGGTGGCAGTTCGCACTGGATGGCGACGCACCCCGCGGCCTGCGTTCGCTGCTGGGGGCTGCCGTGGTCCTGGTCGCCGTTTCGCTGACCTGGCTGCTGCGCACCGCACGTCCAGTGATTCACCAGCCCACGCCGGATGAAATGGAGCGGGCGGTCAAGGTGCTGATGGCCTCGGACCAGCCTGACGGCGGCCTGGCCCTGACCGGCGACAAGGCCTTCCTGTTTCACCCCACCGACACTGCGTTCCTCATGTACGCCCGCCGTGGCCGCAGCCTGGTGGCGCTGTACGATCCGATCGGGCCGGCGCGCCAGCGTGCCGAACTGATCTGGCAATTCCGCGATCTCTGCGACACCCACCATGCTCGTCCGGTGTTCTATCAGGTGCGCGCGGAGAACCTGCCGTACTACATGGACATCGGCCTGACCGCCATCAAGCTCGGCGAAGAAGCGCGAGTCGACCTGCAGCGCTTTGACCTTGAATCCAAGGGCAAGGAGATGAAAGACCTGCGCTACACCTGGAACCGTGGCGGCCGTGACGGCCTGTCGTTGGAAATCTACGAACCGGGACAGGCCCCGCTGGATGAACTCAAGGTCATCTCCGATGCCTGGCTCACCGGCAAGAACGTGCGCGAGAAAGGTTTCTCCCTGGGCCGCTTCAGCCCCGAGTACATCAACCACTTCCGTGTTGCAATCGTGCATTTCGAGGGGCGCCCGGTGGCGTTCGCCAACTTGCTCGAGACCCACGGCCATGAACTGGCCAGCCTCGACCTGATGCGCTCGCACCCCGACGCCCCCAAGCTGACCATGGAGTTCTTGATGGTTGGCCTGATTCAGCATTATAAGGCTCACGGATACGCACGCTTCAGCCTCGGGATGGTGCCGTTGTCGGGCCTGCAACCGCGGCGCGGCGCACCACTGACCCAGCGCCTGGGCTCGATGGTGTTCCAGCGCGGCGAGCAGCTCTACAACTTCCAGGGCCTGCGTCGCTTCAAGGACAAGTTCCAGCCTGACTGGGAACCTCGTTACATGGCCGTGCCAGCCGGACTTGATCCGTTGGTCGCATTGGCCGATACCGCCGCCCTGATTGCGGGCGGCCTGACTGGATTGGTGAAACGCTGATGATTCAACGCTCCTGGCGGTTTTTACTGGTAATCGTGCTGCTCCTGGCCGCACTCGCGGGAGGTGGCTACTGGTTCTGGAACCGCCCCCCGCCGGAATCCACCCTTGAGCACCTGAGCCAGGCCGACGGTTCGACCCTGACTCGCCTGACCCCTGGCACTACGCCCAAGGCCCAGGTGGTCGTGGCGACCCTCGCCGAAGACGCCCTGAGCGACGCGCAATTGTCCGCCCTGAGTCGTAGTGGCGCGGCGTTGATCGTCCAGGTGATCCTGCCCAAGGACAACTGCACGCTGCAACAAAAGGCCCTGGACGGCGCCCTGCAACAATTGAAGGGCCCGGCGACCTTGGTCAGCGGCGTCGGCCCGGGCGCGTCCCTGGCCTGGAACTGGCTGGCGTCCCAGACCAGCGAGAAGGCCCAGGCCATCTCGGTGGGGTTCGTCCTCGATCAACCGGATTGCACCCTCCCGGTACCGAAGAGCGCCGCCCATGGCCACTGGCTGGTAGCCTGGAACGACGGCCCGGATGATCCGAGCGCGGCGTTCGTGCGCGACCAGCCGAATGCCGAAACCAGCATCAGCGACTACGACATCCACCTGCCCCAGGTGCTGAACAACGAACTGCGCAAGATGCTGGTGGGTACGGACAACGGCGGCCTGGCCATTCCCGTGGTGGAAGTCCCGGCGGAGAAAGCCA
Source organism: Pseudomonas sp. GW821-FHT04D07 (assembly GCF_059420225.1). Classification (NCBI taxonomy): domain Bacteria; kingdom Pseudomonadati; phylum Pseudomonadota; class Gammaproteobacteria; order Pseudomonadales; family Pseudomonadaceae; genus Pseudomonas; species Pseudomonas sp. GW821-FHT04D07. The sequence goes on along the minus strand of NZ_JBWKTH010000001.1, from coordinate 225,274 downwards.
GCGACACCGTGACCCTGTTCCTCTCCGGCGACGGTGGCTGGCGCGACCTGGACCGCGACGCGGCGGGCTATATGGCGAAGATGGGCTACTCGGTAGTGGGCATCGATACCCTGCGCTACTACTGGCAGCACAAGAGCCCGGAACAGACAGCCGCCGACCTGACCGAACTGATGCAGCACTATCGGCAGAAATGGGGCGCCAAGCGTTTCGTCCTGGCCGGTTACTCCTTCGGTGCCGACGTCCTGCCGGCGATCTACAACCGCCTGCCGGAAAACGAGCAGCAGCGGGTCGATGCGATCATCCTGCTGGCTTTCGCCCGTAGCGGCAGCTTCGAGATCCACGTTGACGGCTGGCTGGGCAAGGCCGGCATGGAACTCGATACCGGTCCGGACATGGCCAAGCTGCCGGCAGTCAAGGTGTTGTGTATTTATGGCCAGGACGAAGTGAAGGAGAGTGGCTGCACCACCGAGACCGCGGTGGGAGAGCCCGTCAAATTGCCAGGGGGTCATCACTTCGACGAGAACTACCCGGCGTTGGCCAAGCGGTTGGTGGATGCTATCCAGAAGCGTCAGGCTAAAAGCGAGTAATGCGAGCCCTGTAGGAGCCAGCTTGCTGGCGATAGCGGCCTGACAGTCAACCCCTCTGTCACCTGATAAACCGCCTCGCCAGGCGCCTACAGAAGCAAGCACAGCCCTCCTACAGCGCCCAACAGATCGCATCACTGGCCAGCCAGCTCCCACAGAGTCAGCGTAAGCCGCCCAAAGAAAAAGCCCCCGCTGCCGCAAGGCAACGGGGGCTTTTTCATACCCGGGACAATCAGATCTCGACCTGCGTCCCCAGTTCGATCACCCGGTTCACCGGCAGCTTGAAGAAGCGCAGGTTACCGTTGGCATTCTTCAGCATAAAGGCGAACAGGCTCTCCCTCCAGCGCGCCATGCCGACGATCTTCGACGCGATCACCGTCTCGCGACTGAGGAAATAGGTGGTGCGCATCGGGCTGAAATCCAGCTCATCCAGATGGCACAGCTTCAGCGCCTGCGGCACATCCGGCTCATCGATAAAGCCGAAGTGCAGGATGACCCGGAAGAACCCCTCACCATAGGAATCGACCTCAAACCGCCGCTGTGCCGGTACCCGTGGAATATCTTCATAGACCACCGTCAGCAACACCACCTGCTCATGCAGCACCTGGTTGTGCAGCAAATTGTGCAACAACGCATGGGGTACCGCATCCGGCCGCGCGGTGAGGAACACCGCCGTACCCTGGACCCGATGGGGCGGCTGCACCCGAATGCTACCGATAAAGATCGGCAACGGCAGGCCACCTTCATCGAGGCGATCCATCAGCAGCTCCTTGCCGCGTTTCCAGGTGGTCATGAGGATAAACAGCACGATCCCCGCCAACACCGGAAAGGCACCGCCCTGGACGATCTTGGGCACGTTGGCGGCGAAGAACAACCCGTCCACCAGCAGGAAGCCCACCAGGATCGGCACGGTCAGGATCGGCGACCATTTCCACAACAGCAACATCACCGCCGCCACCAGGATACTGGTGATCAGCATGGTCCCGGTCACCGCCACACCATAAGCCGAGGCCAGGGCGTTGGACGAGCCAAACCCGATGACCAGCAGGATCACGCCGATCATCAGGGTCCAGTTCACCGCACCGATGTAGATCTGCCCCTGCTCGGCACTCGAGGTGTGCTGGATATACATGCGCGGGATGTAGCCCAACTGGATCGCCTGGCGGGTCAGGGAGAACGCCCCGGAGATCACCGCCTGGGAAGCGATCACCGTCGCCAGGGTCGACAGCACCACCAGCGGTACCAAGGCCCAGGCTGGCGCCAGCAGATAGAAGGGGTTGCGTGCCGCGTCCGGGGTTTCCAGCAGCAAGGCACCCTGGCCGAAGTAGTTCAGCACCAGCGCCGGCAGCACCAGGGCGAACCAGGCGCGGGCAATCGGCTTACGCCCGAAGTGGCCCATGTCGGCATACAAGGCTTCGGCACCGGTCAGCGCCAGCACCACCGCCCCCAGAATCGTCACGCCCATGCCCGGGTGAACGACAAAGAAGTGCACGCCCCACATCGGGTTCAACGCGCTCAGCACTTCAGGGTGCAGGGAAATGCCATAGGCCCCCATGATCCCCAAGATCACGAACCACGCGACCATCACCGGCCCGAACAACTTGCCGATACTCGCGGTGCCATGTCTCTGGATCAGGAACAACCCCACCAGCACCACCAGCGACAGCGGCACCACCCAATGCTCCAGCCCGTCGAAGGCGATTTCCAGACCCTCGACCGCCGACAGCACCGAAATGGCCGGGGTGATCATGCTGTCACCATAGAACAGTGCCGCGCCGATCAACCCGAGCACCACCAGCGTCGACTGCAATTTCGGGTAGGACGCCGATGCCCGCCGCGCCAACGCAGTCAGGGCCATGATCCCGCCCTCACCCTGGTTGTCGGCACGCAGGATAAACAACACGTACTTGATCGAAACCACCCAGATCAGCGACCAGAAGATCAGTGCCAGAATCCCGAAGACACCGTCATGGTCGACCTGCACCCCGTAACCGCCAGTGAACACCTCCTTGAGGGTATATAACGGGCTGGTGCCGATGTCGCCGTACACCACCCCTACCGCCGCTACCAGCATGCCCAACGGCTTTGCCGTCGAGTGCCCGACCTGCCCCTCACTCACTGCCTGACCACCCATCAACTACTCCTACACCCCGGACTAAGGCTTCTTTCAAGAAGCACTATGCTTTTTCACGCAGCATGCGCTGTTTTTCTTACAGTTGCCGACGATTTATAAATCATCGGTGATTTGAAACAAAAAATGACAGCGACTCGCATCGGACGAAGCATAGCGCAGCACTCGTCGCATTTCCCTGCATAAAGCTGGTCAAGTGCCTCGAGCGTCGCTAGAATTGCGCACTTTTTGATCAGAGGCGCATCAGCGCCCACGCGACGCCCTTGTCCCAAGCGGCTCGACACCCTATACCGAGGTTAGACATGTCCACCCCTACCGCGCCAGCCAACCCCAAGGTCGGCTTCGTATCCCTGGGTTGCCCGAAAGCACTGGTCGACTCCGAGCGCATCCTTACGCAACTGCGCATGGAAGGCTATGACGTGGTGTCCACCTACCAGGACGCCGATGTCGTGGTGGTCAACACCTGCGGCTTTATCGACAGCGCCAAGGCCGAATCCCTGGAAGTGATCGGCGAAGCCATCAAGGAAAACGGCAAGGTGATCGTCACCGGCTGCATGGGCGTCGAAGAAGGCAACATCCGCAAGGTGCACCCCAGCGTACTGGCCGTGACCGGCCCGCAGCAGTACGAGCAGGTGGTCAATGCCGTGCACCAGGTGGTGCCGCCGCGCCAGGACCACAACCCGCTGATCGACCTGGTGCCGCCACAGGGCATCAAGCTGACCCCACGCCACTATGCGTACCTGAAGATTTCCGAAGGCTGCAACCACAGCTGCAGCTTCTGTATCATCCCGTCGATGCGCGGCAAGCTGGTCAGCCGCCCGGTCGGCGACGTGCTCGACGAGGCCCAGCGTCTGGTCAAGTCCGGGGTCAAGGAACTGCTGGTGATTTCCCAGGACACCAGCGCCTATGGCGTCGACGTGAAGTACCGCACCGGTTTCTGGAACGGCGCGCCGGTGAAAACCCGCATGACCGAACTGTGCGAAGCCCTCGGCAGCCTGGGTGTGTGGGTGCGCCTGCATTACGTCTACCCGTACCCGCATGTCGATGAACTGATCCCGTTGATGGCCGCCGGCAAGATCCTGCCGTACCTGGACATCCCGTTCCAGCACGCCAGCCCGAAAGTGCTCAAGTCGATGAAACGCCCGGCGTTCGAAGACAAGACCCTGGCGCGGATCAAGAACTGGCGGGAAATCTGCCCGGACCTGATCATCCGTTCGACCTTCATCGTCGGCTTCCCCGGCGAAACCGAGGAGGACTTCCAGTACCTGCTCGACTGGCTGACCGATGCCCAGCTCGACCGCGTCGGCTGCTTCCAGTACTCACCGGTGGAAGGCGCACCGGCCAACGACCTCGGCCTGGACGTGGTCCCGGATGACGTCAAGCAGGAGCGTTGGGATCGCTTCATGGCCCATCAACAGGCCATCAGCAGCGCCCGCCTGCAACTGCGCATCGGCCGCGATATCGAAGTGCTGATCGACGAAGTCGACGAACAAGGCGCGGTCGGTCGTTGTTTCTTCGACGCCCCGGAAATCGACGGCAACGTGTTCATCGAAGGTGCCGGCGATCTCAAGCCCGGCGACAAGGTCTGGTGCCGCGTCACCGACGCCGACGAATACGACCTCTGGGCGGAAACGATCTAAGTTGTAAATAAACTGAAAAGCCCCGCTCTTTCAACGAGATGCGGGGCTTTTTTACGGCTATAGTCTGGCTCATGAACAACCGTGACGGAAGGAATCTGCCGCATGCGCCAGCTCCCGGTGATCCAAACCCCCAAGCCCGGTGACTACCCGGAACTGGCCCGACTCTGGGAAGCCTCGGTGCGTGCCACCCATGACTTCCTGCCGGACAGCTACATCGAACTGCTGAAGAACATGCTGCTGACCCACTACCTGGATGCGGTCATGCTGATCTGCACCCGCGATTCGCGCCAGCGCATCACCGGGTTTGCCGGGGTCGCGGCGGGCAAAGTCGAAATGTTGTTTATCGCCCCGCAGGCACGCGGTACCGGCCTGGGCAAACTGCTGCTGCGCTACGCTATCGAACACCTGAATGCCGATGAACTGGACGTCAACGAACAAAACTCCCAGGCCGTCGGTTTCTACTTCAAGCAAGGCTTCGAGGTGATCGGGCGCTCGGAGAAGGATGGCATGGGCCAGCCCTATCCGTTGCTGCATCTGCGCCTGAAGCGCTGAGTGCGACAAATGTTGCCGGGCTTAACCGGCGCCAGGCAGGTACAATAGCCGCCCCCCTTTTTTACGGCCGCCGTCATGTCTGAACCCACTCGCCTTTCCAAACGCCTGATCGAGCTGGTCGGCTGCTCCCGTCGGGAGGCCGAACTGTTCATCGAAGGCGGCTGGGTCACGGTCGATGGCGAAGTCATCGACGAACCGCAGTTCAAGGTCGAGGCCCAGAAAGTCGAACTGGATCCCGAAGCCAAGGCCACCGCCCCGGAACCGGTAACCCTGCTGCTGCACCAACCGCTCGGCCTGGACCTCGACGCGGCCATGCAACTGCTGCGCGCCGAGACGCTCTCCGAGGAACACCGTTATGGCAAGCGTCCGCTCAAGGGGCACTTCCTGCGCCTGACCGCGGGGACCGACCTGCAAGCCGGCGCCAGCGGCCTGGTGGTGTTTACCCAGGACTGGAAAATCCTCCGTAAGCTCACCGCCGACACCGCCAAGATCGAGCAGGAATATGTGGTGGAGGTCAGCGGCGACATCGTCGAGCACGGCCTCAACCGACTGAGCCACGGCCTGACCTACAAAGGCCGCGAGCTGCCCGCCGTGAAAGCCAGCTGGCAGAACGAGAACCGCCTGCGTTTCGCGATGAAAAATCCGCAACCGGGGGTGATCGCGCTGTTTTGCCAGGCGGTCGGGCTCAAGGTCGTGTCCATTCGGCGGATCCGCATTGGCGGTGTCTCCATCGGCAAGGTGCCCGTGGGTCAATGGCGCTATCTGTCGACCAAAGAAAAATTCTAATCCCCTTTTCAGCGCCGCGCAGATGCGCGGCGTCTACCTCTCAGGATGGTTCCCATGATTCACAACGACGTACTGCGTAGCGTGCGCTACATGCTCGACATCAGCGACAACAAGGTCGTCGAGCTCATCAAGCTGACCGGCTTCGACGTGGCCAAGGCCGATGTCATCAGCTACCTGAAAAAGGACGAGGAAGAAGGCTTCGTGCATTGCCCGGACGAGGTCATGGCGTATTTTCTCGACGGCCTGGTGATCTTCAAGCGTGGCAAGGACGAGAGCCGCGCGCCGCTGCCGGTCGAGTTGCCAGTGACCAACAACATCATCCTGAAGAAACTGCGGGTCGCCTTCGAACTGAAGGAAGATGACATGCACGCCATTCTCAAGGCCGCCGAGTTCCCGGTGTCCAAGCCGGAGCTGAGCGCGCTGTTCCGCAAGTTCGGTCACACCAACTACCGCCCCTGCGGCGACCAGTTGCTGCGCAACTTCCTCAAGGGCCTGACCCTGCGCGTTCGCGGCTGATCCGCGGCATCGTGCATGGCGCATCATTGCGCCGCCCAATAGTGGCTCCGTTTTTGACTCCTGACGGCTAGGGTATGGACACCTTTCGCACTCAGGATTCGCCATGCACCCCTACTTCTCCCTGCAAGGCCGCACTGCGCTGGTGACCGGCGGTACCCGCGGCATCGGCAAGATGATTGCCAAGGCCTTTGTCGAGGCCGGTGCCAAGGTCTACGTCTGTGCCCGGGATGCCGAGGCCTGCCAGCAGACCGCCGATGAACTCGGCGCCCTGGGCCACTGCCAGGCCCTGGCCGCCAACCTGGCGACCGAGGAAGGTGTGCTGGCGCTGGCGACACGTCTGGGTGAGCAGATCGATCGGCTGGATATCCTCGTCAACAACGCCGGCACCACCTGGGGCGCACCGCTGGAAAGCTACCCGGTGAAGGGCTGGGAAAAGGTCATGCAGTTGAACGTGACCTCGGTCTTCAACTGCATCCAGCAATTCCTGCCGCTGCTGCGCAAGGCCGGTTCGGCGGCGAACCCGGCGCGAATCATCAATATCGGTTCGGTCGCGGGGATTTCCTCGTTCGGCGAACAGGCCTATGCCTACGGCCCGAGCAAGGCCGCCCTGCATCAACTGTCACGGATCCTGGCGCGCGAACTGGTCAGCCAGCACATCAACGTCAATGTGATCGCGCCGGGACGCTTCCCGAGCAAGATGACCCAACATATCGGCAGCGACGAGCAGGCGTTGGCTGAAGATACCGCGTTGATTCCCATGAAACGCTGGGGTCGCGAGGAAGAGATGGCGGCGCTGGCGATCAGTTTGGCGAGTACGGCCGGGGCTTATATGACCGGGAATATCATCCCGCTGGACGGTGGTTTCAGCCTGTAATCACAGGAACTGCCGAGGACTAACTTGTGGAACCCCATACCTGTGGGAGCAGAGCTTGCTCGCGAAGGGGCCCTCAAGAGCGCTAAAAGCTTCGCGGCGGTGCGGCGATCCGACAAGCACCGCTCCCACAGGTTTTCTGCCATACGTAACACTCAGATACGGCTCAGGACGGTGGGAGCGTTCGGATCAGATCCCGGCCCGCAACACACTCTCGGGCAGCGCCTCGCCGCGCTCGACACTGGCCGCCACGGTCGCGATCAGGCTGTCCAGCTCATAGCCCTGGGCCGCCAGCCATTGCGGGTCGTAGTAAGTGGTGGCGTAACGCTCGCCGCCGTCACAGAGGATCGCCACGATCGAACCACTCTCCCCCGCCTGGACCATCTGCCGCGCCGCCATCAGCGCACCGATCAGGTTGGTCCCGCTGGACCCCCCGACCCGCCGCCCCAGGCGCTGTGCCAGGTAGTGCATGGCTGCCAGGGACAAGGCATCCGGCACCTTGACCATGGCATCGATCACCTTCGGCAGGAACGACGCCTCGACCCGCGGACGACCGATGCCTTCGATTCGCGAACCGCAGTCCAGGCGCAGGCTGGCGTCACCGGTCTGGTAAAAATCGAAGAACACCGAACGCTCGGCATCGGCACACAACACCCGGGTGCAATGCTGGCGATAGCGCACATAACGACCCAGGGTCGCCGTGGTGCCGCCGGTACCCGGGCTGGAAATCAACCAGCTCGGCTCCGGGTGACGCTCGCAACGCAGTTGCTGGAAAATCGACTCGGCGATGTTGTTGTTCGCCCGCCAGTCAGTGGCTCGCTCGGCGTAGGTGAACTGGTCCATGAAATGACCGCCGCTCTCCCGGGCCAGGCGCTCGGATTCGGCATAGATCTGCGTCGGGTCCTGCACCAGGTGGCTCTTGCCGCCGTAGAAGGCGATCTGCGCGATCTTTTCCTGGGAGGTGGTGGCCGGCATCACCGCGATAAAAGGCAAGCCCAGCAGGCGCGCGAAGTAGGCTTCGGAGATCGCCGTCGAGCCACTGGACGCCTCGATCACCGGCGCGCCCGGGCGCAGCCAGCCATTACACAGCGCATAGAGGAACAGCGAACGGGCCAGGCGATGCTTCAGGCTGCCGGTCGGATGGCTGGATTCGTCCTTGAAGTACAACTCGATGCCCGGCAGGCCCGGCAACGGTAAAGGGATCAGGTGGGTATCGGCACTGCGCTGGAAGTCGGCTTCAATGATCCGAATCGCTTCCCGGGCCCACTGTCGGTTGTCGCTCATGATGGCTACTCGTCTTGGAACGGAGGCGCTCGAAAGCACTGACGGCCGGCTGCGCCACTGCGCCCAAGGCCAAACCGTTGAAGGATAAACAGAGATCGGACCCCTGACAGGCCCCACCGCAATAATCCGCTAACTATAGGAAGTTTCCTACGCAGCGCACAGATACAGTGAAGACGCATTTAGACACACAACTGCTAGGCTCTTTGCGATCACCCTTCAACGACTCGCTTATAACAAAAACGAATATAATTTTTGTTTTAACAACTAACAGTACGGGTTAGGGTGTCCTACCTTTTTGAATTCATCGATGGAGAGCGACCTTGCCTCTGCGTAGCACTTTCACCCGTTTCTTTCAGTTGGAAGCTGCCAGCGGTCTGCTATTGATAGCCGCTGCAGCCCTGGCCCTGATTATCAACAATTCGCCACTGTCGCACCTCTACGCCGGTCTGCTGGACGTACCGGTGGTGGCCCAGGTCGGCGCCCTGAAAATCGCCAAGCCCCTGCTGCTGTGGATCAACGACGGCCTGATGGCGTTGTTCTTCCTGTTGATCGGCCTGGAGGTCAAGCGCGAACTCCTCGAAGGTCATCTGTCCAAGCCGTCGCAGGTGGTGCTACCCGGTGCGGCGGCCATTGGCGGCATGGTGGTGCCGGCGCTGATCTACTGGTTCCTCAACCGTGACAACCCGGCGGCGCTGGGCGGCTGGGCAATCCCCATGGCCACCGATATCGCCTTCGCCCTCGGCGTGCTGGCCTTGCTCGGCAAACGGGTACCAGTGTCACTGAAACTGTTTCTGATGACCCTGGCGATCATCGACGACCTGGGCGCGATCATCGTCATCGCGATCTTCTATTCCCATGAACTGTCGACGCTCTCGCTGATGCTGGCAGGGGCCTGCCTGGTGGCGCTGATCGCGATGAATCGCCTGGGAGTGATCAAGCTCGGACCGTATCTGGTGATCGGCCTGATTCTCTGGGTCTGCGTGCTCAAGAGCGGCGTGCATGCCACGCTGGCCGGCGTGACCCTGGCCTTTTGCATCCCGTTGCGCACCCGCAACGCCGAAGCCTCGCCACTGCTGAGCCTGGAGCACGCGCTGCATCCCTGGGTGGCGTTCGGCATCCTGCCGCTGTTCGCCTTTGCCAATGCCGGCGTGTCCCTGGCCGGCGTGAACCTGGACAGCTTTACCCACCATGTGCCGATGGGCATCGCCGCCGGCCTGCTGATCGGCAAGACGGTCGGGGTCTTCGGCCTGACCTGGCTGGCGGTCCGCGCCGGTCTGGCGGCGCTGCCCCACGGCGCCAACTGGGGGCAGTTGTTCGGCGTGGCGATCCTCTGCGGTATAGGTTTCACCATGAGCCTGTTCGTCGGCTCCCTGGCCTTTATGCCGGGTCACAGCGACTACGCGGGCATGGACCGCATGGGCATTCTCACCGGTTCGATCCTGGCGGCGCTGATCGGCTACGCCGTGACGGCCGTGGCCAGTCGCAAGCCCTGAAAAAAGAAAACCCCGACCAGTTTCCTGGCCGGGGTTTCTTTTTTAGACCGATCGCGAAATCAGTGGGAAACGCGGCTGGTACCGCCAACGGTGGAAATACGCACACGCTCGCCAACCCGGAAGATTTCGTTCGGCTGAACTTCCTGCACATAGGCACGCATGCTGCCGTCGTCTTCACGCACGGTGATTTCAACACCCTGGGCGCTGGTCAGGCCTTTTTCAGCCATGTTGCCCAGCACGCCACCGGCGACCGCACCGATCACTGCGGTCACGATACTGCCACGGCCACCACCGATGGCGCTGCCGCCGACACCGCCGACAATCGCACCGGCACCGGCACCGATAGGCGAATTGCTACCTTCGATTTTCACCGGACGCAGCGACTCGATGGTGCCCATGCGAATGGTCTGAACGCGACGCGCTTCGTCACGGGAATAGGAATCGCCAGTCAGGCTGTTGGTGCAACCACCCAGCAACATAGCCATTGTGGAAAAGGAAGCAATCAACAAAACAGACTTACGCATAGGATCAACTCCAAAGGAAATGACTTTAATTAAACTCCGCAGCTTGATCCCTGTCACGGCACCGCACGGATAAAATGGTTTCATTCAGCGCCAGTACAGCCTCGACGTCCAAATAAACGGGGACATAGGGTAGCGCGATTACGATCCGCCTGCCCCGGCTGCCAAACAGTTGAAACAATCAGTAACAACTGAATCGCTACGATAACTACCCCAACTCGCAAAGAACCGGCATGGACTACTTCATCATCGCAATCACTACAGTAGCCGGGTTGTATTTCCATGGCTGGCTGTATATCAGGATCAGACGCTGGACGGACCGCGATCTGGCGTTATCGCTAGCGGGAGACAACGAATTACACAAAAAGTTCATGCTCGAACGCCTGGCCGCGGCCAGGGAGCAGAAGATCAAGCGTCGGGACCTGCAACAATGGCTTGAAGCCGCCGCCGCCAGTTATCCAGGTCAAGGCCTGGAAGAACACTCGCCAGGCAGCGATCAGGCGAACACTTGTTCAACGTCGCCTGATCGAAGCGCTGACGGCTCGCGCCAACGCTAAGGCGCGAGACGCTGGCGCGCCCAGTCCGCGCCGACCAGACGGTAGTCGAGGCGGTCGTGCAGGCGGCTCGCGCGGCCCTGCCAGAACTCGATACGCTCCGGCAGTAAACGATAACCGCCCCAGTGCTCGGGACAATCGGGCTGTGTATCGCTGAAGCGCGCTTCGGTGTTCTTGAGCAAGCCTTCGAGTTCCGCCCGGTCGGCAATCACCCGACTTTGCGGCGAAGCCCAGGCCCCCAGGCGGCTACCCAACGGACGCACCTGGAAGTAGGCATCCGATTCCTGCTCCGAGACCTTGACCACTCGCCCCTCGATCCGCACCTGGCGTTCCAGGGTCGGCCAGAAGAAGGTCATCGCGGCAAAGGGACGGACCGCCAGTTGCCGGCCCTTGTCGCTTTCGTAGTTGGTGAAGAAGGTAAACCCCGCCTCGTCCAACCCCTTGAGCAACAGGATGCGGCAATGCGGGCGCCCTTCCTCGTCCACCGTGGCCAGGGTCATGGCATTGGCCTCGACGGGCGCCTGCTCGGTCTTCACCGCCTCGGCAAACCACTGGTGGAACAGCGCGAACGGCTCGGCCGGAGCCTGGGCCTCGGTGAGCCCATCACGGGTGTAGTCGCGGCGCATATCCGCCAGGGTTTGAGTCACGGCGCGTTCCTTCTTGATCGTCAGGTCAGTTCTTGGTCGAGCTGTCGCCGCTGTCGTCTTTCTTCGCCGGCGCTGCTGCCTTGTCCGCCGCTGGCTTGGTCGCCGCTTTCTTGACCGCAGCCTTCTTGTGGACAGAAGCCTTCTTGGCCGCTGCCTTGCCCTTGCCCTTGGTCGTGGCTTTCTTCGCCACAGGCGCTGGAGCCACTGCCGGCTTGACAGCCGCCACCTGGGTGACCGGAAGCGGAGCCGGAACCGGAATGCTGTATTTGCTCAACAGTGCAACCATCGTGTTCTGCGGCGTCAGGATGATTTCCACGCGACGGTTCAGGGCACGGCCTTCGTTGCTGTCGTTGGCGGCACGCGGCATGTCCGCGCCCATGCCACGCAGCATCAGGCGATCACGATGCAGGCCGCTGAGGCCGAAGATCGCCGCTACGGACTGAGCCCGTTGCTGGCTCAGGGCCTGGGTCGACTCGGCGCTGGCACTGTTGTCACCATGGCCGAGGATCAGCACGGCAGTCTTGGGATCACCCTCAACGGTCTTGGCGATTCGGGTGAAGGGACCGAGGGTCACCGGCAGCAACATTTCCGGGCGCTTGGGGTTGTAGAAACCGTCCACCGGGGCAATCACCACCAGCACGTTTTCACGCCGCTCCAACTTCAGGGCGCTGTTCTGGATCGCGGTACGCAGGCGTGGCTCGTAGTCGTCGAGCCAGGCCTGGGTGATTTTCGGATCGGGCATCGGCACGGCCTTGACCGGCGGCTGGGCAGCTTCCTGGGCCTTTTCCGAACTGCCGAACGGCCACCACCAGTGAGTGGCAGGGTCGACCTTTGGCGCTGGGGTCGTCGCGGCGGCAACGGCTGGAGCGGTTGAAGCCGCCGCGGGGGCTACTGGAGCGTTTGCCTTGGCAACATCCTTGGCGGCTGACGCAGCTGCGGCGGGCTTGACCGGGAGCTTGGCAGCATCCTTGGCTACGGCTGCCGCAGACGCGGCGGGTGTACTAGTGCCAGCTGTCGCCGGGGCTTGAGCAATGTCCTTGTCCGCACTTTGTGGAGTTTGCGCACAACCGGTCACGGTCAGACAGAGGGCCAGGGCGAGAGACTTGTTCGATGACATTGGATATCCACAAATGAGATAGGGAAACGAGGACCGTCAGGCCCCATGAAACAGTGTATTGGAAAGCAAAAAAGTCACAGGGTTCCGGCCTACGAATTTATCTGCGCATTCTACAGACAGCCGGTAAGAATCCGTACTAGCTTCTGTGCCCGCGGGTCCATCAATACATAAGGGCCGAGGGTATTGGTGACGAAGCCGAAGGCGACATCGTGCTCAGGGTCGGCAAACCCGACGGAGCCGCCGGCACCCGGGTGGCCGAAGGCCTTGGCCCCGAGACCGAAGGTGGCGTTGGCGACGTCCGGCTGATCGAGCATGCAACCCAGGCCGAAACGGGTCTGGGTCAACAGCGTCTTGTCCAGGCCCAGACTGTGCTGGCGGGTCAGTTCCTCCAGCATATCGGCCTCCAGCAGGCGACCGTCGAGCAGGCCGCTGTAGAACCCCGCCAGGCTGCGTGCGTTGCCATGCCCGTTGGCGGCCGGCTGCTGCATGCGCCGCCACTCCGGCTTGTTGGTACTGGTCATGATCGACGGTGGGTTGGTGAACGCCCGGGTGCTCATCGCCTCGGGTTCGCGCATGGTCACTTGCAGCAGGCGCTGGGCCGCGGCGTCGCCGACATTGCCCTTGCCCCGGGCGATATGGGCCACGCGATGGAATTCCTGGTCCGCCAGGCCGACATGGAAGTCCAGCCCCAGCGGCCGGGCAACCCGCGCCACGATGGACTCACCCGGCCCGCGCCCGTCGGCGCGCCGGAGCAATTCTCCGACCAGCCAGCCATAGGTGATCGCGGCGTAGCCATGGCCCTCGCCAGGAGTCCACCAAGGCGCTTCGGCCGCCAGGGCGTCGACCATGGTCTGCCAGTTGTACAGCGCCTCGGGGGGCAGCAACTGGCGCAAGGCCGGTAAGCCGGCCTGATGGCAGAGCAACTGGCGCAGGGTGATAGCGGCCTTGCCGGCGGCGGCGAACTCGGGCCAATACTGGGCAACCGGAACATCCAGTTGCAATTTACCCTCGGCCACCAGTTGCAGCGCGGTGACGGCGGTAAAGGTCTTGGTGCAGGAAAACAGGTTGGCGATGGTGTCGCTGTGCCAGGCCTCGGCACCGTCCTTGTCGGCGGTACCGGCCCAGAGATCAACCACGGTTTCCCCGCCAATCTGGATACAGAGCGCGGCGCCGCGCTCCTGGGGATCGTCGAAAAGGGCCGCGAAGGCTTCGCGCACCGCCTCGAATTGAAGTTCGAAATGACCCTGAATCTGCACCCGTGACTCTCCCGCCGCAACACCTACCAAAGTGGCCTGCATTGTTCCAGCGATTGGCGGGTTTGGGAACAGACGTGAATCAGACTATTCGTAACACCTTGCAAGAATTGTCAGGCATTGAGCAAGGCGCTGTAGGAATTGGAATCATCGACCCAAAACACCACAAAACTGTAGGAGCGAGCTTGCTCGCGATGAGGCCAGGGAGCCATGCATCGCCTGTTCGGCCCCTATCGCCAGCAAGCCGGCGCCTACAGGAACGGTGTTTATTCAAGAAATCAATCCGTGCGCCCGTGGTCCGAGAGCCGCTCAGTGGCCGTTGCCGGAGTGACCACCGGGATGGTCGGCCCCCTCGGCCCCCTGTTCACCCGCACTGCCGGAACGGGCGTTGCCACCGCTGTCATCCTGGCCGATGCCCTTGGCAGCTTTCTGCTGCGCCTCCACCTTGGCTTTCTCGGCTTCCTTGTTGAGCAACGCCAAGGCCTGCAGATTGCTCTTGCGCACGCTCTCGACAAAGCCCTGGAACGGCACATCGGTCATGCCCACCAGGCCGAAATGACCGTTTTCGCCGTCCAGCAGGCGTCCCGTCACAGGCTGGTCGAGGTACTGGAACCAGTGCACACCGACGATCGAGGGCTCGGCCACCGCCTGCTTGAGGAATGCGGCATAGGCCGGGCCACGATCTTCTTCCCGGGCCAGTTCCGTCACCCCGCCCCAGAACGGACCGCGATCTTTCGAGCCGAAGTTGAATTCGGTGATCAGTACCGGTTTGTTCAACGCCTCCAACCGGTCGAAGTCGTAACCGTCCTGGGGCTTGAGGGTGTAGAAGTTGAAACTCAGCACATCGCAGTACTGGGCACAGGACGCCACGGCCTCAGGCGTGCTGACAGCAAAACGACCGCCCAGCAGCAGATGGTTCGGCGCATGCCATTTCAGCGAGTCGGAAATGGTCTTGAAGTAGGTGTCGGCAAACACCTTCTGGAAATACTTCAGGTCCGCCTCGATTTGCGGGTGCGCGGGATTCGGCAGCGGTGCCTCGAAGCCCGGGTCCTCCATCTGTTCCCAGGTCGGAATATCCACGCCCCAGGCCTGGGACAGACCCTGCTGGTTGCGGTACTTGTCACGCAACTGCTTGAGGAAGGCACGCTTGGCCGGTACGTCGGTGGTCATGCGCAACGTGCCGTAGGCCAGGGCGTAACGGGATTTCGGATCATCGCCGGGACCGGCCCAGGCCAGTTCGTTGTCGGCGAAATAGCCGAGCAGCCAAGGGTCGTCGCGATGATCGCGGGTGGCAATCGCCACCGCGCGCTCGGTGGCCATGGCAAAACGCGGGTCGAACGGGTCGGGCATGCCGCCCCACCAGTCGCTGCCGGTACTGATACTGGTGTAGTCGCCGACGATGGACAGCGGCAAGGTGTAAGGCACGCGGTCGTTCAGGCTCAGGGCCGGATCGCTCCAGTTACCGAGGGTGTTGAAGCCCCAGGCCAACAGGCGATCCAGGGTATGTTTCTGCCAACGCTGGGCGTCCAGGCCCGGGGCGCAGGGCACCTTGGGCTCCGTCGGCGCGGCGGTCGCGCACGGCGAACCATAGGTGCGCTCCAGGTTGGCGCCATAGAAATCGAACCAGCGCCCGGACTTGAAAGCCCGGCCCTGGGAGGCTCCGCTGGTGGTGCTGTTGTCGGCCTTGCCGTAGTAGGCGGCCAGGGGCTCACCGTCCTTGGGCAGGTCGCTGAACATGCCTTCACGACCTTCGACATAGGTCTGCTGGTCATGGGCACTCACGGTATTCACACCCAGGGAGTAGAACGGATGCCCCTCCGGCGTCACCAGGTACCAGCGGCCGTCGTGCTTTTCCGTGCGAAAGAAGCCAGTGGCATCAAAGAGCGGGCCCTTGAGCGAACCGCCGAACTTGTCCCGGGCACTGCGTTCGCGCTCGCTCAGCCAGGTCTTCAGTTGCTGGCTTTCCTTGCTCGCGACGGCCTTGAGCTGATCGTCGCTGCTGATTTTTTCCGGCCACTTGGCCCGGGTGGACTGGCCGTAGCCGTCCACCAACGAGCTGTAGACAGCCGCGATCACATCGTCGCCATTCTGCACGCCGAAACGTTCCAGAAGGATGTTCTGGGCGACTTTCGGCGCGTCCATCGACAGGGTCACCGACACCACCTGCTGGCGATTCAGTTCGCCCCGGCTACTGGCCAGTAACACCCGCTGGCCATCAACCGTCGTCGGCATCGGCGGACCGACGCGCATGCCCTGGCTCAACGCTGAACTGGCCTGCAGCGGCACCAGCAAGGTCTGCGCCGGGCCGGCCGGCAGATCGACGCGGCTGCTGAGGGTCTTGCCGTCGCTGCTCTGGATCGTCACATTGAGGGTCAACGCCCAATCCATCGCACTCTGGATCCGCAGGCTCATGGCGCCCGCCTGCGACCAGTCCCAGGCCCCGGTCTGCGGCGTAAGGCGCAGGCTCGGTTGCAGCGCTGGATTGAAGGTGATCCGCCGCAGCACTTCGCCCTCGGCCGTCTGTTCCGCGTTGTATTGCGGCAGGCTGGCATCCACGGTTGTCACCTGCACCACATCGGCGGGACGAACGAAGTTGAACAGCGTCTGTTGCCCGGCAGGCGCAGCCCAGAGCGGCGCGGCGAACAACAAGGCGAAAACGGCGGGCAGCGTACGGCCAATCATATGAATCAAACTCTCCCTTACGGCCAGTCAGAGGCCAGCGTGACGCCAAGCGGCGCCATCCGTAGACAACGAAATTGGTAATTCAACCTACATCACATCAAGAAATTTCCCGCCGGAACGGCGGCAAGGCATTGAGGATAGCTTTACCGTAGCGCTGGGTGACCAAACGCCGGTCGAGCAAGGTGATGATGCCCCGGTCCTCTTCGGTGCGCAGCAGCCGACCGCAGGCCTGGACCAGCTTGAGGGAGGCGTCCGGCACGGAGATTTCCATGAACGGGTTGCCGCCCCGGGCTTCGATCCATTCGGCCAGCGCCGCCTCGACCGGATCGTCCGGGACCGAGAAGGGAATCTTGGCGATCACCACGTGTTCGCAGTAGGCACCGGGCAAGTCCACCCCTTCGGCAAAGCTCGCCAGGCCGAACAGTACGCTGGAGTCACCACCGTCGACCCGCGCCTTGTGCTTGTTGAGGGTCTCCTGTTTCGACAGGTTGCCCTGGATAAACACCTGCTTGCGCCAGTCGCGGTCCAGGCCGTCGAACACGTCCTGCATCTGTTTACGCGAGGAAAACAGCACCAGGGTGCCCTTGGAACCCTCCACCAGTTCCGGCAGGTCGCGAATGATCGCGGCGGTATGCGCCGCAGCGTCGCGGGGATCGGCGTTGAGATTCGGCACCCGCAGCACACCGGCATCGGCATGATGGAAGGGGCTCGGCACCACCGCCGTCACGGCTTTCTTCGGCAAGCCGGCGCGCATGCGGAAACGGTCGAAGGTGCCCAGAGCGGTCAGGGTCGCCGAGGTCACCAGGGCGCCATAGGCCACGTTCCACAGGTTGCGCCGGAGCATTTCCGCGGCCAGGATCGGGCTGGCGTTGACCTCGATATCAAACAGCGCACCGCTCTCGGCCAGACTCAACCAGCGCGCCATGGGCGGGTTGTCTTCCGGGTCTTCGGCGGTAAAGGCGGTCCACAGCTCCCAGTTGCCCTGGGCGCGAGACAGCAGGCTGCCGAACAGCGGATACCACTCCTCGGCCTGGTGACTGGCGATGCCGATATTGACCTCGCCGTCCATGCCCTCCTTGAGCAATTCGGTCAGGCGGGTGAAGAGGTCGTTGAGGCGGGCAAAGCCTTTCTTCAGCTCGATGCCCATCTCGCGGATATGCTCCGGAATCACCCCGCCGACAAAGCGATGGCGCGGCCGCTCGCGGCCCTCGGTGTCTTCGCCGGTCTTGAAGTCGGCCAGTTGCTCGCAGGCGCTGAACATGAACTGCTGGTGGGTCTTGATCTCCCGCGCCAGCTCCGGCACCTGCTCGATCAGCTTGCCCAGGTCGCCCGGCAGCGGATGCTGGGCCAGCAGCTTGGTCAGGTTCTTGGCGGTCTGCTCCAGCCAGTCGGCGGTGGAGCGCAGGCGCGTGTAGTGGGCAAAGTGGCCGATAGCCTTGTCCGGCAGGTGGTGGCCTTCGTCGAACACATACAGGGTGTCGCGCGGGTCGGGCAACACCGCGCCACCGCCCAGGGCCAGATCGGCGAGCACCATGTCATGGTTGGTGACGATCACGTCGACCTTGCCCATGCCTTCGCGGGCCTTGTAGAAGGCGCACTGGCCGAAGTTCGGGCAATGGCGGTTGGTGCACTGGCTGTGATCGGTGGTCAGGCGCGCCCAATCGGCGTCCTCCAGGGCCGAAGGCCAACTGTCGCGGTCGCCATCCCATTTATTTCCGGCGAGCTTCTCGATCATGCTGGTGAAGAGTTTCTGGCTGGCCTCGTCGACCTCGATACGAAACCCTTCCTCTTCGAACAACTGCGCGGTGGCGGTCTGCGCGTGACCTTCCTGCAACAGCATGTCGAGCTTGGACAGGCACATGTAGCGCCCGCGCCCCTTGGCCAGGGCGAAGCTGAAGTTCAAACCGCTGTTGCGCATCAGGTCGGGCAGGTCCTTGTAGACGATCTGCTCCTGCAGCGCGACGGTGGCGGTAGCGATCACCAGGCGCTTGCCGGCGGCCTTGGCGGTGGGAATCGCCGCCAGGCTGTAGGCCACGGTCTTGCCGGTACCGGTCCCCGCCTCCACCGCGACCACGGCCGGGTCGCCACTGCGCCGGCCTTCGTCATCGGTGTCGATATCGCCGAGGACCTTGGCCACTTCGGCGATCATCAGGCGCTGGCCGTAACGCGGCTTGAGGCTCTTGGCTTCGAGAAAACGCGAGTAGGCGCCCTGGATCGTGGTTTTGAGTTCGGTGCTGATCATGAGTCTTCAGGCGCAAGAAACGCTGGATAAATTTTCAGTGGTTCGAATGGACGGCTATCATACCCCGCTAAACCCTCGCGCGCCGCACGGAGTACCCGAATGACCGCTTTTGCCCTTGTCTACACCCTGCATGTCCTGGCCGCACTGGTCTGGGTCGGCGGTATGTTCTTCGCCTGGATGATCCTGCGCCCGGCGGCCATGGCCGCGCTGGAGGGGCCGGCCCGACTGAAACTGTGGGTCCAGGTGTTCCAGCGCTTCTTCGTCTGGGTCTGGGTCGCGGTGGTGCTTCTGCCAATCAGCGGCGTCGGCCTGATCCAGTTGCGTTTCAGCGGGTTCGAGACTGCACCACGTTATGTGCAGGTCATGATGGGCCTGTATATCGTCATGGTTGCACTGTTTATTCGTATCCAGTCATTGCAACTACCGGACTTGCGCCAGGCAGTGCAAGCCCAGGACTGGCCGGCGGGTGTGGCGGCGCTGGGGCGGATTCGGCGACTGGTGGGGATCAATCTGCTGATCGGCTTGGTGCTGGTGGCCATTGCCGCGGCACGCCCGATGTTTTGAGTGCGGTACTGGCTGAGCCCAGGAGCCGAGCCCAGCACGGACAGTGTTGGAGCTGGCTTGCCGGCGATGAGGCCCTTGAGCCTTGCATCGCTCTTGCGGCCGTCATCGCCGGCAAGCCGGCTCCTACAGGGTTTGTAGCGTTTTCACGGTCTTGTTACAGACGCTGAACCGTCACGCTGCCCGCCGGGCCAACCGCCCCCGGCTTGCCCGCGTGGCCCGGACGGCCTGGCTTGCCACCGTCGGTGTCGTAAACGAAGCAGCCCTTGGCCTTGCCACCCGCGCCCGGACGCCCCGCCGCACCGGCAAGGCCGCCGTTACCGCCATCGACCAGCACTTGGATCTGCGCCGCCGGATAATCCCGTGGCAACTGCAGCCGAACCTGCGCACCCGGCGCCCCCTGATGACCATCGCCGCCATTGTCGCCGTCCGCGCCTTGTCCGGCCGCGCCCCAGGTACAGCCCGGCTCATCGCCATTGGCCCCATCGAGCCCGACGTAGCCCGGCACGCCGGCGCCGCCACGGGCATCCACCGACAGCAAAGGACCGCTCAACGCATCGATACGCAGATCCAGGTTACGTCCCGGCGAAGGGGCTCGCTGGTAGGTACCCGGCGCTCCAATCGCGCTGATCTGGCTGCCGCTACCCAACTCGGCGTGTGTGGCCTTGAGGGCGAACCCCTGCTCGCTCGGCACAATGGCAATACGCGCCTCATGCCCCAGGTGCAGCTCACCGATATTCAGTTGCGTAACACTGGCGGGGACCAGCAAGGTGCCAAAGTCGGCCACATCCAGGCGCTCCAGTTGCAGCACCGAGGTACTGGCCGGCAAGCGCAGCAGGGAATTGGTTTCGACACTCACGACCTGGGCGAACGCCAGGGGGCTGCACAGCGCAGCCAGCAGACACAGGCTACGCATGTTGGCGTTCCTCACGGGTAGGCAAAGGCAGGACTTGCAGGTGGAACATGCCGAACAGCAGAATCTGCGCCCGGTCGCGCCAGGGATGGGCACGCTCCCGCAAGCTGCCATTGAACAGCATCACTTCCAGCAAATGCGTCAACAGCAGCATGCTCCCCGCCAGATCGACCAGGACCCGGAACGGACTGATCAGCGGCTGCACCAGGTTGACCAGCACCACCAGCCAGAACATCAGCGTCAACACCTTCCCCAGCCCCCAAAGCACCTTCATACGCCCCCCTGATGAGTTATTCTTTGGCGCACAGTAAGGCGAGTCAGGGTAGTTTGCCAGTGGCCGTTGAAAATTCGCCCATGTTTGCCGTTCCGAGCGAGGAATCCCGATGCTAGAAAGCCTTTCCACCCGCACCCCCCAGCAAGCACTGGCGGCGCTACTGGACCGTTATGCTCCGCAAAACCTGCTGCTGGTAGGGGCTGGCAGCTTTCCGGCACTCGACGCGTTTCAAGCCGCCCACCCCGAGACCCAGGTAGCCTTCGCCGAACCCGGCGCCCTGCCCGCCGCACTGGCCGCCCGGCGCTTCGACCTGGCGCTGGTGGTCGACTGCCTGGAGCACCTGCCCAAGCGTGACGGCCGACAATTGCTCGGCGGCATTCGCAACCTCAATGCCAGCCGGATCGCGGTGCTGGTGGACATGGCCGCCAGCGGCTGGCAGGACAGTGACTTCTTCGCCCTGGCCCTGCAAAACAGCGAACGTTTTGCCCGCGACGAGCAGGTACTGACGTTGTTCACCTATGATCTGAAGGAATACAAACAGGTGCCGGACTGGTTGAATGCCAAGTTCTGGGCCAATCCGGAAAATTTCGGCAAGTACTGGTGGTGATTCCCGTGAGCACATCCATCTGTCCCTGTGGTAGCGGCAACCTGCTGGATGCCTGCTGTGGCCACTATCACTCCGGCCATCCGCCCCCCTGCGCCGAAGCCCTGATGCGCTCGCGCTACTGCGCCTATGTGCTGGGACTGGTCGACTATCTGGTGGACACCACGCTGCCGGCTCAACAACCCGGACTGGACCGCCAGGCCATCGGCGAATGGAGCGCGCAAAGCACCTGGCTGGGCTTGCAGGTGGAAAGCTCGGAAGTCTTCGGCGGCCAGCCCGAACATGCCTTCGTGACCTTTACCGCGCGCTGGCACGACAGCAACGGCGAACACAGCCACCGGGAAAAGTCGTCCTTCGTGCAAACCGACGGGCGCTGGTATTTCATCGACCCCACCGTGCCCCTCAAGGCCGGGCGCAATGACGCCTGTCCTTGCGGCAGCGGGCAGAAATACAAAAAATGCTGCGCAGGTTACCTGCTCAACTGAGACTCAGGTGTGAGATATCCGGCAGCGTGGCGACGGTTGTCGTCGGCAGTTGGCCCATGTCGGCACCCACCGGCGCCACGCTGAACGCTGACAGATCCAACACCGCCACGACCGGTTCAGGCTTGGCGTCCTGCATGTCGCTGCCGACCTCGGCGATGCCAAAGTCCGGCGCATCGACCGCACTGAACGCCGCCATATAGGCATCCCGCGGCGCCACCTGGGCGCGGCCGGGCATCGGCGCGAGCGCCGTCATTTCGATCTCCTCGACGGCCATCTCGACCACCGTGACCAAAGCGCCGGCACGCTCGAGGGTGAGCCGATACTTTTCCGCGGCCACAGCATCGAGATTGCTCTTGAGCACCAGGCGACGCCCGGAAAACAGCAGCTCGACACGCTGGGCATCGGCCTGGAACAGCCGGGTCAGGTTGCTTTTGACCTGATCGGGCGCCGCGCCGGGCAGCGACTCGCCACTGAAGACAATCTCGTAAAGCGTCATGATCACACTCCTGTGCGCCAGCCTGATCCATTGCGCGAATGGTAGGCAGTATCCCCCAGTGGATTTACCGCCACAACCATGAGCTTTTTCTGTCACAGGCTTGCTATGCTGGGGCCTCGGCGGGAGGAAACCCATGCACTCACGGACACTTGGCACGCTCGGCCTGCTTATGCTGTTGACACTTTCCGGCTGCGCGTCCTGGTTCGACAGCAGTACCCGCGAGCCCGAGGTGCGCCTGGTGCGGGTCGAACTGGTCAAGGCCCGGCTGGTGCAACAGAAGTTTCGCCTGCACTTTCGCGTCGACAACCCCAACGACGATAGCCTGACCGTGCGTGGCCTGCATTATCGTCTCTACCTCGATGGCTGGCTGCTAAGCGAAGGCGAGTCCGCCAATGGCTGGTTCACCGTCGAAGCCAACAGCCACGCCTTCCTGGTGATTCCAGTCAGGACCAATCTCTGGGAGCACCTGCGCGACCTGACCAAACGCCTGAAACACCCCCATGATCCGATCCCCTACCGACTGGAGGGCGAACTGGAAACCGGACTATTCCTCAGCCATGACGTGCACCTGGAGCGCAAAGGCGAGATAATTCCCGCCGAAATTACTCCGGAGTGACACCAGCATGACCCAGCAACCCCATGTTCACGGCCCTGATTGCAACCACGATCATGACCATGACCACCACGATCACGACCATGGTCATGTCCACGGCCCGAACTGCGGCCACGCTCACCAGGAGCCGGTACGCAACGCGCTGAAGGATGTGGGTCGCAACGATCCTTGCCCGTGCGGCAGCAGCAAAAAATTCAAGAAGTGCCACGGGGCCTGAGGCCCGGATACAAAAAATCCCCGACCAGATCGGGGATTTTTATTTGGCCAGGTGCAGGGCCGTGCTACTGGAACAGTGCTTCGCTGGACAGGCCGTTCTTTTCAAGGATCTCGCGCAGGCGCTTGAGCCCCTCGACCTGGATCTGGCGGACGCGCTCGCGGGTCAGGCCGATCTCCAGACCGACATCCTCCAGGGTACTGCTCTCATGCCCGCGCAGGCCGAAGCGCCGTACGACCACCTCACGCTGCTTGTCGGTCAATTCCGATAACCACTGGTCGATGCTCTGGGACAGGTCGTCGTCCTGAAGCAGCTCGCAGGGATCGGTAGGCCGATCATCCGTCAGGGTATCGAGCAGCGTCTTGTCGGAGTCCGGTCCCAGGGACACGTCCACCGAAGACACCCGCTCATTCAGGCCCAGCATGCGCTTGACCTCACCCACTGGTTTCTCCAGCAGGTTGGCGATTTCTTCCGGGGAAGGTTCATGATCGAGCTTCTGGGTCAGCTCCCGCGCCGCCCGCAGATAGACGTTCAACTCCTTGACCACGTGAATCGGCAGGCGAATGGTTCGGGTCTGATTCATGATCGCCCGTTCAATCGTCTGGCGGATCCACCAGGTGGCATAGGTTGAGAAGCGAAAGCCACGTTCCGGGTCGAACTTCTCGACGGCCCGGATCAAGCCGAGGTTGCCCTCTTCGATCAGGTCCAGCAGGGAAAGACCACGGTTGACATAACGTCGGGCGATTTTCACCACCAGGCGCAGGTTGCTTTCGATCATGCGCTTGCGGCCCGCGGGATCGCCACTTTGCGACAAGCGTGCAAAATGAACTTCTTCTTCCGGGGACAACAAGGGGGAAAAACCGATTTCATTGAGATACAACTGGGTCGCATCCAGCGCCCGGGTGTAGTCAATGTACTTGTGCTGCTTGAGCGAAGCAGCACTTTTGGCCTTGGCACGAACTGGGGGTGGAGAACTGTCGTCCTCCGGCATCATATCCATGACGATGTCGGAGTCCATAAGGAGCACCTCATCATCGATGTCAAACCCCGGCGCTTCTTTACTGAGAGCCATTGTTATAGTCCTTTGGTGAGTTCGACCTCAAGCTCAAGCGACGCCTTTATCCTTGGCAACGCTGGAACCTGTTCCCGCTACATCAGGAGAACAGGCTGGAAAACGGATCAACGACGCGGCAGGAATTGCAGTGGGTCTACGGGTTTCCCCTGGCGGCGAATCTCAAAATGCAGTTTCACCCGGTCTGTACCAGTTGACCCCATTTCGGCAATTGTCTGTCCGACCTTGACCTGCTGCCCCTCCCGAACCAACAGCCTACGGTTGTGACCGTAAGCACTGACGTAGGTATCGCTGTGTTTGATGATGACTAGTTCGCCGTAGCCCCGCAACCCACTCCCGGCGTAAACAACTGACCCATCAGACGCAGCTAAAACAGGCTGTCCCAAATCCCCGGCGATATCAATACCTTTATTCAAACTACCGTTTGAAGAGAATTTTCCAATCAGAATCCCGTTTGAAGGCCATGCCCAGCCCTTGGGCGCGGGACCGGCCGGCGGCGTCGGAGCGGCGGCCACAGGTGTCTGGGCGGCGGCTTGTGAGCTGGTTGCCGGACCAGACGTCGAGTTGGCCGGGCGCCGGGTGATGGTGAATTTTCCCGAAGGCGAGGCCGTCGACGTGCTCGAGGCAACGGCGGTCGGTGTTGAATTTGAACGGCTGTCGAAGCGAATCGCCTGACCCACGTGAATCGTGTAAGGCTCGGGAATATTGTTGCGCGCGGCCAGGGCTTTCCAATCCCAACCGTAGCGAAAGGCGATCGAAAACAAGGTATCGCCACGGGCGACCACATGCTGGCCGGTGGTGGTCATCGGCTTCTGTGGCGCCGCGTTGGCGGTTGTCGTTGTCGTGTTGCCGTTACGATCGACGACGCGTACGCCGCCTTTTGGAGCACTGGAGCAACCAGCCAGTAAAGCACTGAGGGCAAGGCCGATCATCAGGCGCTGAACGCTTGCTTTACCCATACGCTGCCGAATGACTGTGAGACTCACCCGCCGCTCCCTTTGTGGTGGCTGAAATAAGAGTGCCTGTACAGGCGGTAATGTGACGTAAGTATAACTGGCTGTTGGAATTTCACTGACAACCCAGCCAAGTCGAAAAACTCGACACATTTTAAACATGGCTGCCGTACCTGGTCCCGCTCTAAGACCTACGACCTTAAACAGAATTCATTGCCGTTCAACAAATGTTCAGGCCAAGGGTCCGTTAAGCAGCGGAACGAAACGTACTGCGCCTAATACATGACGGGAAAAACCCTGTTCTTCGCGCACGATCAGCATCAACTGCTGGACTTCACCGGCACCCACCGGAATCACCAGGCGCCCGCCCGGGGCCAACTGGTCCAGCAGCGCTTGCGGTACATCGGTGGCCACGGCAGTGACAATAATGCCGTTGTACGGCGCCAGTGCCGGCCAGCCTTCCCAACCGTCGCCCCAGCGGAACACCACGTTACGCAGGTTGAGCTCGACCAGACGCTCCTTGGCGCGGTCCTGCAGGACCTTGATCCGCTCCACCGAAAACACCCGCTCCACCAACTGCGAGAGTACCGCCGTCTGGTAGCCGGAGCCGGTCCCGATCTCCATCACCTTGTCCAGCGGCCCGGCCTCCAGCAGCAGCTCGCTCATGCGCGCGACCATATAAGGCTGGGAAATGGTCTGGTTGTGGCCGATCGGCAGCGCCGTATCTTCATAGGCACGATGGGCCAACGCCTCGTCGACAAACAGATGACGCGGGGTACGGCGGATCACTTCCAGCACCTGGGCGTTGGACACCCCCTCTTCATAGAGCCGCTGAATCAAGCGTTCGCGGGTTCGTTGGGAGGTCATGCCGATGCCGCGGCGCATCAGGTCGTCCTGCTCACGGGCCATCAGGCAAGCCCCTCCAACCAACCACCCAGCGACTGGAAGGCATCATTGAACGTGCGATCCAGTTGCAGCGGCGTCACCGAGACAAACCCTTGCATCACGGCATGGAAGTCGGTACCCGGGCCGCCGTCTTCGGCATCGCCGGCGGCGGCGATCCAGTAACCGGCCTTGCCCCGCGGATCGACCACCCGCGTCGGCGCCGCGGCCCGGGCACGATGGCCCAGGCGCGTGAGCTGGATACCGCGAATGTGCTCCAGGGGCAGGTTGGGAATATTCACGTTGAGCACCGTGCGCGTGGGCAGTGCCAGGCCTTCATGGGCCTGCACCAGCAGGCGGGCGAAATGCGCGGCGGTGGCCAGGTTGTCGACCTGGCGTGAGGCCAGCGAGAAGGCGAACGAAGGCTTCCCGAGGAAGCGCCCCTCCAGGGCCGCCGCCACCGTGCCGGAATACAGCACGTCATCCCCCAGGTTGGCCCCCAGGTTGATACCAGACACCACCATGTCCTGCGGATGCGATAGCAGGGCATTGAGCCCCAGGTGCACGCAGTCGGTAGGTGTGCCGTTGAGGCTGATAAAGCCGTTGGGCAATGTATGCGGGTGCAGCGGACGGTCCAGGGTCAGCGAACTGCTGGCACCACTTTTGTCCTGGTCCGGGGCAATCACCTTGCACTCGGCATAATCCGCCAACGCAGCATGAAGCGCGGCGAGACCGGGTGCGAAAACCCCATCATCGTTCGAAATCAGAATACGCATGAGCTGTCCGTCTGTCCTACCGGCACCAGATCGACGAGTTCGCGCACCAAAGCAGTGGCGAAGCAACCGGCCGGCAGGACGAATTCCAGTTGCAGAATGTCCAACGAAGGATAATGCCACGACAACCGACCAATGGGCAGCCGCAGGATGCGACGTTCGTGCTCCATGCTCGCCTTGACCAGCCATTGGCAGAGTTCGGCCTCGCGCTCGGCAACCGCTTGCTCCAGCGCGAAGGTCGCCCCCGCCGCCGGTGACGGGCCTTCGCCCCACTGCGGGCCAGTGGGATGCAGATCGAGAATGTCCAGGCGCGGGTCGCTGCACTCGGCCTCGCCGGCCGGGAAGAAACTACGGCTGTCGGTGAACGCCAGCAGGTCGCCGACCTGGGCCCGATTCCAACTGCCGTCGGCGACACGCGCCGCCAACACCTGGTTGAACAGGTAGCTGCGCGCCGTGGACAGCAGCCGCGAACGGACATTGCGCTGCTCGGGCAAAGCCTGGCGCGCCGCATAGGCACGAGCCTCGCCCAGATTACCGCCGAGGTGGCCGAAGCGCTGGGCGCCGAAATAATTCGGAATACCCTGCGCGGCGATCTGCTCGAGGCGTTGCTGCAAACCGTCCTTGTCCGCGTTCAATTGGGTCAGGCGCAGAGTGAAGCCGTTGGCGGCATGGGCACCGCGTTGCAGCTTGCGCTTGTGCCGGGCGCTCTTGAGGATCAGCAGGCTGTCGTTCTGCGCCGCCGACAGGTCCGGATCGGCCTTGCCCGGCAGTTGCACGCTGAACCACTGACGGGTCAGAGCCTGGCGATCCTTGAGACCGGCATAACTGACCGTGCGCAACGGCACACCGGCGGCCTTGGCGATGCGCCGGGCGGCCTCCTCGGTATTCAGGCCGCGCTTCTCCACCCACAACCACAGGTGCTCGCCCTCGCCGCTCAGCGGGATATCGAGGACCTCGTCGACCTGGAAATCTTCAGCCGTGGCCTTGAGCACCGCGCTGCCCAGGACATCGCCGTAGGCACGTGGGCCCAACAGTTCCAGTTCGGTCATGCGCGTAACAACAAGGCGACGCTATGCACAGCGATACCTTCTTCACGGCCGGTGAAACCGAGCTTTTCGGTGGTGGTGGCTTTGACGTTCACTTGATCCAACTCAACTTCAAGATCCGCGGCAATCAGTGCGCGCATCGATTCGATATGCGGCGCCATTTTCGGCGCCTGGGCAACGATGGTGTTATCGACATTGCCGACTTTCCAGCCCTTGGCCTTGATCAACGACACCACGTGACGCAGCAGCACCCGGCTGTCAGCGCCCTTATAGGTCGGATCGGTGTCAGGGAAATGCTTGCCGATATCGCCCAGAGCGGCCGCCCCCAGCAGCGCATCGCTCAAGGCATGCAGCAGCACGTCGCCGTCGGAATGGGCGAGCAACCCGTGGTGGTGCGCAACACGCACGCCGCCCAGGGTGATGAAGTCGCCTTCGGCGAAACGGTGCACATCATAGCCGTGGCCAATACGCATAAAAAAAACGCCCCGATGTAAGTCAGGGCGTGATTCTACCTATTTTGCGGCAGATTAACCGCTAAGAGCTGCGCTGTTTAACCGCCAAGAGCCGCGCTGTGATGACGCAAGTGGTCGTCAATGAAACTGGCGATGAAGAAATAGCTGTGGTCGTAGCCCGGCTGCAGGCGCAATGTCAGCGGATGTTGTGCCAGTTTCGCCGCCTGTTGCAGCGCCTCAGGCTTGAGCTGGTTGGCCAGGAAATCGTCACGATCGCCCTGATCCACCAGGATCGGCAGCTTTTCAGTGGCCTCGGCGATCAGCACACAGGCATCCCATTCCCGCCAGCGCGAGCGTTCCTCGCCCAGATAGCGGGAAAAGGCCTTCTGTCCCCAGGGGCAATCCATCGGGTTGCTGATCGGCGCGAAGGCCGACAGCGACTGATAACGCCCGGGATTGCGCAAGGCGCAGACCAGCGCGCCATGCCCGCCCATGGAATGACCGCTGATACCACGCTTGTCCGAAGCCGGGAAATGCGCCTCGACCAGGGCCGGCAGCTCATGCACCACGTAGTCGTGCATCCGGTAATGCTCGGCCCAAGGTTGCTGGGTGGCATTGAGATAAAAACCGGCACCCAGGCCGAAGTCCCAGGCCTTGTCCGGATCCCCCGGCACATCGGTGCCACGCGGACTGGTGTCCGGCGCGACGATGATCAATCCCAGCTCGGCGGCCAGGCGCTGAGCGCCGGCCTTGTGCATGAAGTTCTCGTCCGTGCAGGTCAGGCCGGACAGCCAGTACAGCACCGGCAACTTGCCACCCTGTTCGGCCTGTGGTGGCAGATAAACGGCGAACACCATGTCGCAGCCGAGGACTTCGGAATGATGCTTGTAGCGTTTGTGCCAGCCGCCGAAGCTTTTCTGGCAGGACAGGTTTTCCAGGCTCATGAGCGACCTCAGAAATGGATGACGGTGCGAATGCTCTTGCCTTCATGCATCAGGTCGAACGCCTTGTTGATATCTTCCAGGCCCATGGTGTGGGTGATGAAGGTATCCAGCGGAATCTCGCCCTTCTGCGCCATCTCCACGTAGCTCGGCAACTCGCTGCGCCCACGCACGCCACCGAAGGCCGAACCGCGCCAGACGCGCCCGGTGACCAACTGGAACGGACGGGTGGAAATTTCCTGGCCGGCCCCGGCGACGCCGATGATCACCGACTCGCCCCAGCCCTTGTGGCAGCACTCCAGCGCCGCGCGCATCAATTGCACATTGCCGATGCACTCGAAGGAGAAATCCACGCCGCCATCGGTCATGTCGACAATCACTTCCTGGATCGGACGATCGAAGTCCTTCGGATTGACGCAATCGGTGGCCCCCAGTTGTCGGGCGATTTCGAACTTGGCCGGGTTGATGTCGATGGCAATGATCCGCGCCGCCTTGGCCTTGACCGCACCGATCACCGCCGACAGGCCGATGCCGCCGAGGCCGAAGATCGCCACGGTGTCGCCCGGCTTGACCTTGGCCGTGTTGATCACCGCACCGATCCCGGTGGTGACGCCACAGCCCAGCAGGCAGACCTTCTCCAGCGGCGCGTCTTTTGAGATCTTCGCCACGGAAATTTCCGGCAGCACGGTGTACTCGGAGAACGTCGAAGTGCCCATGTAGTGGAAAATCGTCTCGCCCTTGTAGGAGAAACGCGAAGTACCGTCCGGCATCAGGCCTTTGCCCTGGGTGGCGCGAATGGCCTGGCAGAGGTTGGTCTTGCCCGACAGGCAGAATTTGCACTTGCCACATTCCGGGGTGTAGAGCGGGATTACGTGGTCGCCCACCGCCACCGAGGTCACGCCTTCGCCGATCGCCTCGACAATCGCACCGCCTTCGTGGCCGAGGATCGACGGGAAGATACCTTCGGGGTCCGCGCCGGACAGGGTGTAGGCGTCGGTATGGCAAACGCCGGAGGCCACGACACGCAACAGCACTTCGCCGGCCTTGGGCATGGCGACATCGACTTCGACGATCTCGAGGGGTTTCTTGGCCTCGAAGGCAACGGCAGCACGTGACTTGATCATCCAGCAACTCCTGAAAAGTGAATAACGAAAACCCGAGTGTAAATCAGCCTTGGTTGATTAATAATCCAGCCAAAAGCAAAACATTATTGCTGTGCAGGGACAATCCAATGAATGACAACCGCTGGGAAGGCATCGACGAGTTCGTCGCGGTGGCCGAATGCAGCCAGTTCACGGCGGCGGCGGAGCGCCTGGGGGTGTCGTCCTCGCATATCAGCCGGCAGATCGCCCGGTTGGAGGAGCGACTGCAAACCCGCCTGCTTTATCGCAGCACCCGGCGGGTGACCCTGACCGAGGCCGGGCAGACTTTCCTGCAACACTGCCAGCGTCTGCAGGACGGACGCGAAGAAGCCTTGCGCGCGGTGGGCGACCTGACCAGCGAGCCCAAGGGCATGTTGCGCATGACCTGCGCCGTGGCTTATGGCGAACGTTTTATCGTGCCGCTGGTGACCAGCTTTATGGGGCTGCATCCGCAGTTGCGGGTGGATATCGAGTTGAGCAATCGCACGTTGGATCTGGTGCATGAAGGGCTGGACCTGGCGATCCGGCTGGGGCGCTTGCAGGATTCGCGACTGGTGGCGACCCGGCTGGCGCCGCGGCGGATGTATCTGTGTGCGTCACCGTCCTACCTGGAACGTTACGGTCGCCCTCATAGCCTGTCGGAATTGAGCCGGCATAACTGTTTGATCGGCAGCTCGGATATCTGGCAACTGGAGCAGGACGGGCGGGAGTTTTCCCAACGGGTGCAGGGCAATTGGCGCTGCAACAGTGGCCAGGCGGTGTTGGATGCGGCGTTGCAGGGAGTTGGGTTGTGTCAGTTGCCGGACTATTACGTGCTGAAGCATTTGCACAACGGCACGCTGATCTCCTTGCTCGAAGCCCATCAGCCACCGAATACGGCGGTGTGGGCGCTGTATCCGCAACAGCGGCACCTGTCGCCGAAGGTGCGCAAGCTGGTGGATCATCTCAAGGAAGGGTTGGCCAAACGGCCCGAGTACGCCATTTGATCGACGCCTGCAAATACCCTCTTGAGATCAACGCAGTCACTGTGGGAGCCGGCTTGCCGGCGATGAGGGCAGAGAGTCTTGCGTCAATCTTGCGGACGCCATCGCCGGCAAGCCAGCTCCTACACGAGTCCGCGTTCCATCGAGAAATAGCGTCGGGCCCCAAACTTCAGTGACGGTTGGCCCAACGCAGCCGCAGCCATTCCAGGTCTTCAGGCCGGGTGACCTTGATATTGTCCGAGCGCCCTTCGATCAGCCGCGGCGCCTGGCCTGCCCACTCCATCGCCGAGGCTTCATCGGTGATGGTCGCATCCGCCACCAGGCTGTCGGCCAGGGCCCGGTGCAAGGCGCCGAGGCGGAACATCTGCGGCGTATAGGCCTGCCAGATCAAGCTCCGGTCGATGGTTTCCAGCACCCGCCCGTGCTGGTCGACACGCTTGAGCGTGTCCCGGGCCGGCACGGCCAGCAGGCCGCCCACCGGGTCATTCGCCAACTCAGCGAGCAGGGTGTCGAGGTCATGACGCGACAGGTTGGGCCGCGCCGCATCGTGTACCAGCACCCAATCGTCCTCCGCCGCCCCCAGGGTATGCAGGTGCAGCAAGGCGTTGAGTACCGAGTCGGCCCGCTCGCTGCCACCCTCGACCCGCTGGATACGCGAATCCGCGGCACAGGCCAGGCCAGGCCAGTAGGGATCGTGCGGAGCAAGGGCAATCACCAGGCCCTTCAAGCCCGGATGATCGAGGAAACAGCCGAGGCTGTGTTCAAGAATAGTGCGCCCGCCCAGTGACAGATACTGCTTGGGACGGTCCGCGGCCATACGGGCACCGACGCCCGCGGCAGGAATCACGGCCCAGAAGGCCGGTAGAGAGAATTCAGTCATTGCGCCAGCTGATAAAGGGTTTCACCGTCCTTGACCATGCCCAGCTCATGGCGAGCGCGTTCTTCAACGGTCTCCATGCCTTTCTTCAGTTCAAGAACTTCCGCGTCAAGCACACGATTGCGCTCCAGCAGACGCTCGTTTTCGGCGTGCTGTTCGGCAATTTGCTGTGTCAGGTCGGCTACCTGCGCCAGGCTCCCATTGCCCACCCAAAGGCGGTACTGCAGGCCAGCCAGCAGCAAGAGCAGAACGAGGAACAACCAATTGGGACTGCGCATCGAATTTCAGTTATCCAGTGGAAAAGACAGCCATGCCAACCATTT
The DNA here is from genome assembly GCF_059420225.1 of Pseudomonas sp. GW821-FHT04D07. Taxonomy (NCBI): domain Bacteria; kingdom Pseudomonadati; phylum Pseudomonadota; class Gammaproteobacteria; order Pseudomonadales; family Pseudomonadaceae; genus Pseudomonas; species Pseudomonas sp. GW821-FHT04D07. Next base: position 192,797 of record NZ_JBWKTH010000001.1, on the reverse strand, counting down.
CGAACCGACTGATAGCACGAAGCCTGGAAGACCCAGGCTTGTGCTCTCAAAGCATCAGATTAGTGCTAAAAAACTCGCGATAGCGACTTTTTCGACACAATCCGGTGTCTTTTTACCATCTACGGCTTAACCGCGAAACTCGGAGCGACCGTTGTACTTGGCCTTGGCGCCCAGTTGCTCTTCGATACGCAGCAGTTGGTTGTACTTGGAAACGCGGTCGGAACGGCACAGCGAACCGGTCTTGATCTGGCCCGCGGCGGTGCCCACGGCCAGGTCGGCAATGGTCGAATCTTCGGTTTCACCGGAGCGGTGCGAGATCACCGCGGTGTAGCCGGCGGCCTTGGCCATCTGGATGGCTTCCAGGGTTTCGGTCAGGGTGCCGATCTGGTTGAACTTGATCAGGATCGAGTTGGCGATCTTTTTATCGATGCCTTCTTTCAGGATCTTGGTGTTGGTAACGAACAGGTCGTCGCCTACCAATTGGGTCTTCTCGCCGATCTTGTCGGTGAGGATTTTCCAGCCATCCCAGTCGGACTCGTCCAGGCCATCTTCGATGGAGATGATCGGGTAACGCTCGGTCAGGCCTTTGAGGTAGTCGGCGAAACCTTCGGCGTTGAACACCTGGCCTTCGCCGGACAGGTTGTACTTGCCGTCTTCGTAGAATTCGCTGGCGGCGCAGTCCAGGGCCAGGGTCACGTCGGTGCCCAGCTTGTAACCGGCATTGGCCACGGCTTCGGAGATCACTTTCAAAGCATCTTCGTTGGACGCCAGGTTCGGTGCGAAACCACCTTCGTCACCCACGGCAGTGCTCAGGCCACGGGCCTTCAGCACGGCTTTGAGGTGATGGAAAATCTCGGTGCCCATGCGCAGGCCTTCGGAGAAGGTCTTGGCGCCCACCGGCTGAACCATGAATTCCTGGATGTCGACGTTGTTGTCGGCATGCTCGCCACCGTTGATGATGTTCATCATCGGTACCGGCATGGAGTAGACACCCGGCGTGCCGTTGAGGTTGGCGATGTGCGCGTACAGCGGCAGGTCCTGGTCCTGGGCAGCGGCCTTGGCGGCGGCCAGGGACACGGCGAGGATGGCGTTGGCGCCCAGGGTTGCCTTGTTCTCGGTAGCGTCCAGCGCGATCATCGCGTGGTCCAGACCCTTCTGGTCGGCAGGATCCTTGCCCAGCAACAGCTCACGGATCGGGCCGTTGATATTGCCGACAGCCTTCAGCACGCCCTTGCCCAGGTAACGGCTCTTGTCGCCATCACGCAGTTCCAGCGCTTCACGCGAACCGGTCGAAGCACCGGACGGCGCGCAGGCGCTGCCGATGATGCCGTTGTCCAGAAGCACGTCCGCTTCCACGGTGGGGTTGCCACGGGAGTCGAGAACTTCACGACCTTTGATGTCGACGATTTTTGCCATTGTTGTAAACACTCCAAAGTTGACGAAAACCCTGTAGGAACCAGCTTGCTGGCGATAGCGATCTTACGGACACCATCGCCGGCAAGCCGGCGCCTACAAAAGCTATACGGCCGGCAGGCCAGAGCGAAAATTTGTGTGGCAGTTTACCGAAGAAACGAGGATTACGCGGTTTCTACCGTCGGAAAACTCTTCACCAGCGTGTCCAAGGCCTTGAGTTGGGCCAGGAACGGTTCCAGCTTGTCCAGGCGCAGGGCACAAGGGCCGTCGCATTTGGCGTTGTCCGGATCCGGATGCGCTTCCAGGAACAGCCCGGCCAGACCCTGGCTCATGCCGGCCTTGGCCAGGTCGGTGACCTGGGCCCGACGACCACCGGCGGAATCCGAGCGACCGCCCGGCATCTGCAGGGCGTGGGTCACGTCGAAGAACACCGGGTATTCGAACTGCTTCATGATGCCGAAGCCGAGCATGTCCACCACCAGGTTGTTGTAACCGAAGCTCGAACCGCGCTCGCAGAGGATCAACTGGTCGTTGCCCGCTTCCACGCACTTGCTCAGGATGTGTTTCATTTCCTGGGGCGCGAGGAACTGGGCCTTCTTGATGTTGATCACCGCGCCGGTCTTGGCCATGGCCACCACCAGATCAGTCTGCCGCGACAGGAAGGCCGGCAACTGGATGATGTCGCAGACCTCGGCGACCACGGCGGCCTGGGCCGGCTCGTGGACGTCGGTAATGATCGGCACGCCGAACGCCTGCTTGATGTCCTGGAAAATCCGCATCCCTTCTTCCAGGCCGGGGCCACGGTAGGAGGTGACGGAAGAACGGTTAGCCTTGTCGAAGCTGGCCTTGAACACGTAAGGAATACCCAACTTCTCGGTAACCTTCACGTATTCCTCACAGACCTGCATCGCCATGTCGCGGCTTTCCAGTACGTTCATGCCGCCGAACAGCACCATCGGTTTGTCGTTGGCAATCTCGATGTCGCCTACGCGGATGATCTTTTGGGCCATGCTTCTATCTCTCCGAGATCATGCGTTCTTCTGGTGTTGAACCAAGGCCGCCTTGACGAAACCGCTGAACAGCGGATGGCCGTCACGCGGGGTCGAGGTGAACTCAGGGTGGAACTGGCAAGCAACGAACCATGGATGATCCGGGGCCTCGATCACTTCCACCAGTGCACCGTCACCGGAACGACCGGAAATCTTCAGGCCGGCCTCAATGATCTGCGGCAGCAGATTGTTGTTCACTTCGTAGCGGTGACGGTGACGTTCGACGATCACGTCCTTGGCATAGCAGTCGTGTACCAGGGAACCGGCTTCGAGCAGGCAGTCCTGGGCGCCGAGGCGCATGGTGCCGCCCAGGTCGGAGCTTTCGGTACGGGTCTCGACCGCGCCGGTGGCGTCTTCCCACTCGGTGATCAGCCCCACCACCGGATGACCGCTGGTGCGATCGAACTCGGTGGAGTTGGCATCTTTCCAACCCATCACGTTACGGGCGAACTCAATGACCGCCACTTGCATGCCCAGGCAGATCCCCAGATACGGCACCTTGTTTTCCCGGGCGTACTGCACGGCGGTGATCTTGCCTTCCACCCCACGCAGACCGAAGCCGCCGGGAACCAGAATGGCGTCGACGCCTTCCAGCAGCGCGGTGCCCTGGTTCTCGATGTCTTCGGAGTCGATGTAACGCAGGTTGACCTTGGTTCGGTTGGTGATACCGGCGTGACTCATCGCTTCGATCAGCGACTTGTAGGCGTCCAGCAGCTCCATGTACTTGCCGACCATGGCGATGGTGACTTCGTGTTCCGGGTTCAGCTTGGCGTCAACCACCGCTTCCCACTCGGACAGATCGGCACCGCCGCATTGCAGGCCGAAACGCTCGACGACGAAATCATCCAGGCCCTGGGAGTGCAGGATGCCCGGGATCTTGTAGATGGTGTCGGCGTCTTCCAGCGCGATCACCGCACGTTCTTCAACGTTGGTGAACTGGGCGATCTTGCGCCGCGACGAAATATCGATCGGATGGTCCGAGCGGCAGACCAGCACGTCCGGCTGCAGGCCGATGGAACGCAGTTCCTTGACCGAATGCTGGGTCGGCTTGGTCTTGGTTTCGCCGGCCGTGGCGATGTACGGCACCAGGGTCAGGTGCATCAGCATCGCGCGCTTGGCACCGACCTCGAAACGCAACTGACGGATGGCTTCGAGGAACGGTTGCGACTCGATGTCGCCGACCGTCCCGCCGATTTCCACCAGGGCCACGTCGGCATCGCCGGCGCCCTTGATGATGCGGCGCTTGATCTCGTCGGTGATGTGCGGGATCACCTGGATGGTCGCGCCCAGGTAATCACCACGCCGCTCCTTGCGCAGCACGTGCTCGTAGACACGGCCGGTGGTGAAGTTGTTGTTCTGGGTCATGGTCGTGCGGATGAACCGCTCGTAGTGACCCAGGTCCAGGTCGGTCTCGGCACCGTCGTGGGTGACGAAGACTTCACCGTGCTGGAACGGGCTCATGGTGCCCGGATCGACGTTGATGTACGGGTCCAGTTTGAGCATGGTGACTTTCAGCCCCCGCGCCTCCAGGATGGCCGCCAATGAAGCCGAGGCAATGCCTTTCCCCAATGAAGAAACAACACCGCCCGTGACGAATATGTAGCGCGTCATGAAAAACCCTAGAAGTCTGCGTTAAAGCGGTCCGAGCCGCCGGGGAAAGCGAAGGAAGGCCGAAGCCCCCAATTACCTGCGATCATCACAGTGCACCTTTCGAAAAACTGCTGCGTTGAGACGGGCCACGGGGACAAACCCGCGGTACGGTGCGCGCTACACATTTTTTGGAATCGCCCGGCAAAGACAGCCTGGTAATCGGCAACTCCTGCAATTGCTGGCAATCCACAGAAGTTGTATCAAGAAGGGAGCGTAGTCTACCGGAAAGCGCCTTTCAGCTCAAACCTTGATCGCTCGAAGGTGGTTGCCAATGCAAATGCCAGTCGCCCAAAGCCCCACCGTCCAAGCCCGGCAGGTTCGCCACGGCCAGCAATTCGTCGCCCCGATAGAGCAGCGGCAATCGGCCGCGGATAAACCAGGGCACGCCACTTTCGTTAAGCAGGCGCTTCAGATCGCGGTGTCCGCGGTCCGGCAGGTGCAGCACCTCGCCGCCCTGGCGATAACGAACCTGCAAGGGACCGGGCGGCGCCTCGCCGACCACCAGCAGTTCGCCGTTGTCCGGCAGTTCCAGTGGGCGATTCGGAGATTTCCAGGCGATATCCGCCAGCGGCTGGCGTAACCAGGAACCGCTCAACCACCACAGATGCTCGTCGGCCCGGTGCAATTCGCCCTCCGCCAGGCGCCATTTCGGCCGGGCATCATGGGCGGCATCACGCAGATCGTCCCAACCGGCCCAATGGTCGCTGTCCGGCAGCCGGGTCAGCGGTGCCAGCCAATGCCGCAGGGCGTTGCGCTGACGCGCCGGGGACAGGTCGATCAAGGCGTCGAGGGCCAGCGAGGGCATGCCCAGCCAGACGTGCCGGGAATGCGCCAAGGCATCGTCGAGGTCGACTTCGGCCAGTTCGTCGAGCAGTTCCTGGGCTTCGCGCAGGTGCGCGGCGCTACGCACCATGCTGCTCACCGCTTGCGGCCAGCGCCCGGTCAGCCCGGGGAAAACCCGCTGGCGCAGGAAGTTGCGCGAGAATTGCTGGTCACTGTTGGACGGGTCCTCGATCCAGCGCAGGTCGTGCGCGCGGGCATAACGTTCGAGTTCAGCCCGGGAAACGTCCAGCAGCGGCCGCACCAGATAGCCGCCACCGACCTCGCGCTGCGCCGGCATGGCGGCCAGGCCGCGCACTCCGGCACCACGCAGCAGGCGAAAGAGCAGGGTTTCGGCCTGGTCTTCGCGATGCTGGGCGGTCAGCAGCACATCATGCAACTGGGTGACGCCGGCAAAGGCCAGGTAGCGCGCGTCGCGGGCGGCGCGCTCAAGGCTGGCGCCCAGCTGGACGCTGACCCGAATCACCTGCAACGGCACCCCCAGCTCATCGCAGACCGCCTGGCAATGGGCCGGCCAGCCGTCGGCCACCGCCTGCAGTCCGTGATGGACATGCAAGGCGGCAATCCTGGGCAGGGGCCGGGTTCTCGCCTGGGTGGCGAGCAGGTGCAGCAGCACAGTGGAGTCCAGGCCGCCGGAGAAGCCGATCCGCCAGGTCTGGGCATTGCGCCAGGGCGAAAGGGCTTCGAGCAGCCTGCAGGGCAGATCGATATCAGGCTGACGCATGGGTTGCCCCCCGCGCTGGCTCACGAACGATAACGCGCGCTATCAGAGACCGTAGCTCATCAGACGCTCGTAACGACGAGCCAGCAGCGCATCGTTGTCGAACTTCTTCAGCATAGCCAACTGCGCGCTGAGTTCGGCACGAATCGATGCTGCCGCCGTGGCCGGGTCGCGGTGCGCACCGCCCAGGGGCTCGGAAATCACCTTGTCGACAATCCCCAGGCCCTTGAGGCGCTCGGCGGTGATGCCCATGGCTTCGGCGGCATCCGGGGCCTTCTCGGCGGTTTTCCAGAGGATCGAGGCACAACCTTCCGGGGAAATCACCGCGTAGGTCGAGTACTGCAGCATGTTCAACTGGTCGCACACGCCAATGGCCAGCGCACCGCCGGAACCGCCCTCGCCTATCACGGTGGCAATGATCGGCGTTTTCAGCCGCGCCATCACCCGCAGGTTCCAGGCAATCGCTTCGCTCTGGTTGCGCTCTTCGGCATCGATACCCGGGTAGGCGCCCGGCGTATCGATAAAGGTCAGGATCGGCATCTTGAAGCGTTCGGCCATTTCCATCAGGCGGCAAGCCTTGCGGTAGCCTTCCGGACGCGGCATGCCGAAGTTGCGGCGAACCTTCTCGCGCACTTCGCGGCCCTTCTGGTGACCGATAACCATCACCGGCTGGTCGTCCAGACGGGCAATACCGCCGACAATCGCCGCGTCGTCGGAGAAATGCCGATCGCCGTGCAGTTCATCGAACTCGGTGAAGATATGCCCGATGTAGTCCAGGGTATAAGGACGACGCGGGTGACGCGCCAGACGCGCGATCTGCCAGCTGGTCAGCTTGCCAAAAATATCTTCGGTCAGCGTGTTGCTCTTGTCCTGCAGGCGGGAAATCTCATCGCCGATGTTCAGCGAATTGTCGTTACCGACCAAGCGCAGCTCTTCGATCTTGGCTTGCAGGTCAGCGATCGGCTGTTCGAAATCAAGAAAATTCGGGTTCATAAGCATCCGTCTTGGGTCGAGCACAGTAGTTTTTACACAGCCTGGCCGGCCGATTGATCTGTATCGCGCCCTACCTTACGGGATATGGCGCGCTCAGGTCGAGATTAAAAATAGGGTCAAGGTCGGCGCGCACCGAGTGCGCCACCGTCCTAACGGTATTGGAGGAAGACGTTGTCTCGCCCGAACTGGTCACGCAATGCCTGAATCAGACTGTCCGCCGGGTCGATCCGCCAGCTCTCGCCGAACTGCAGCAAGGCCTTGGCGTCGCTGCCGGTGTACTCCAGGGTGATCGGGCAAGCCCCCCGGTGCTTGCCGAGCAACGCCCCCAGCCAGCGCAGTTGATCGCCCTTGAGCGCGTCGCTTTGCAGCTTCAGGCGCAGGCTCTCGGCCAGGTTGGTGCGGGCATCTTCCATGCTCATCACCCGCTTGACCCGCAGACGCAGGCCGCCGGAGAAGTCGTCGTTACTGACCTCGCCCTCGACCACCACCATGGCGTCGGTCTGCAACAGCGACTGGGCCGACATGAAGGCATCGGCGAACAACGAGGCCTCGATCCGCGCCGAACGGTCGTCGAGGGTGATAAAGCCCATCTTGTCGCCTTTTTTGTTTTTCATCACCCGCAGGTTGATGATCATCCCGGCCACTGTCTGGGTATCTCGGGCCGGCTTCAGGTCGATGATGCGCTGTCGGGCGAAGCGGCGGATCTCGCCTTCGTATTCGTCGATCGGGTGACCGGTGAGGTACAGGCCGAGGGTGTCCTTCTCGCCCTTCAGCCGTTCCTTGAGGGTCAGCTCCTTGGCCTTGCGGTGATTGGCGTAGACATCGGCGTCCGCTTCGACGAACAACCCGCCAAACAGGTCGGCGTGACCACTGTCGTGGGTGCGCGCGGTCTGCTCGGCAGCCTTGATCGCCTCTTCCATCGCCGCCAGCAATACCGCGCGGTTACGGTCGATATTGGCCTGGTAGGCCTTGGTTTCGTCGTGAAAATAGGGACCGAGGCGATCCAGCGCGCCGCTGCGGATCAGGCCGTCGAGGGTGCGCTTGTTGATGCGCTTGAGGTCGACCCGGGCGCAGAAATCGAACAGGTCCTTGAACGGACCGTCCTGGCGCGCTTCGGTGATCGCTTCCACCGGGCCTTCGCCGACGCCCTTGATCGCGCCGAGACCATAGATGATCCGGCCCTCGTCGTTCACCGTGAACTTGAACTCCGAGGCGTTCACGTCCGGTGCGTCGAGGCGCAGCTTCATGGTGCGCACTTCCTCGATCAAGGTCACGACCTTGTCGGTGTTGTGCATATCCGCGGACAGCACCGCGGCCATGAACGGTGCCGGATAGTGGGCCTTCAGCCAGGCGGTCTGGTAGGAGACCAGGCCGTAGGCGGCGGAGTGGGATTTGTTGAAGCCATAACCGGCGAATTTCTCCACCAGGTCGAAGATGTTACCGGCCAGATCCGGATCGATATTGTTGTTCGCGCAACCTTCGATGAAACCGCCGCGCTGCTTGGCCATTTCCTCGGGCTTTTTCTTACCCATGGCACGACGCAGCATGTCCGCGCCACCCAGGGTGTAGCCGGCCATGACCTGGGCGATCTGCATCACCTGTTCCTGATACAGGATGATGCCGTAGGTCGGCGCCAGCACCGGCTTGAGGCCTTCGTACTGGTAATCGGAGTGCGGGTACGCCAGCTCGGCGCGGCCGTGCTTGCGGTTGATGAAGTCGTCCACCATGCCGGACTGCAGCGGGCCCGGACGGAACAGGGCCACCAGTGCGATCAAGTCTTCCAGGCAGTCGGGCTTGAGCTTCTTGATCAGCTCCTTCATGCCGCGCGATTCCAGCTGGAACACCGCCGTGGTCTCGGCTTTCTGCAGCAGGCTGTAGGTCGGCTTGTCATCCAGCGGGATAAAGGCGATATCCAGCGGCGCCTCGTCGACCTTGGCGCGCTCACGGTTGATGGTCTTCAACGCCCAGTCGATGATCGTCAGGGTCCGCAGGCCGAGAAAGTCGAACTTCACCAGGCCGGCCGCCTCCACATCGTCCTTGTCGAACTGAGTGACCAGGCCGTCGCCCTCTTCATCGCAATAGATCGGCGAGAAGTCGGTCAGCTTGGTCGGCGCGATCACCACGCCACCGGCGTGTTTACCGACGTTACGCACTACGCCCTCAAGCTTGCGCGCCATCTCCCAGATTTCCGCCGCCTCTTCATCGACCTTGATGAAGTCCCGCAGGATCTCTTCCTGCTCGTAGGCTTTTTCCAGGGTCATGCCGACTTCGAAGGGGATCATCTTCGACAGGCGATCGGCCAGGCCGTAGGACTTGCCCTGGACCCGCGCGACGTCCCGCACCACCGCCTTGGCGGCCATGGAACCGAAGGTGATGATCTGGCTCACGGCGTTGCGGCCGTACTTCTCGGCCACGTACTCGATCACCCGGTCGCGACCGTCCATACAGAAGTCGACGTCGAAGTCGGGCATGGAAACCCGTTCCGGGTTGAGGAAACGTTCGAACAGCAGGTCGTATTCCAGCGGGTCGAGGTCGGTGATCTTCTGCACATAGGCCACCAGCGAACCAGCACCCGACCCCCGGCCGGGGCCGACGGGCACGCCGTTGCTCTTGGCCCACTGGATAAAGTCCATCACGATCAGGAAATAACCGGGGAAGCCCATCTGGATAATGATATCCAGCTCGAAATTCAGCCGGTCGACATAGACCTGGCGCTTGGCTTCGTAGTCTTCGGTGGTGTCCTTGGGCAGCAGTACCGACAGGCGCTCTTCAAGGCCGTCAAAGGATACCTTGCGGAAATACTCGTCGATGGTCATGCCATCGGGAATCGGGAAGTTGGGCAGGAAGTGCTTGCCCAGCTTTACTTCGATATTGCAGCGCTTGGCGATCTCGACGCTGTTTTCCAGGGCGTCGGGCAGGTCGCTGAACAGCTCGGCCATTTCCTCGGCGCTTTTGAGGTATTGCTGATCGCTGTAGTTCTTCGAGCGCCGCGGATCGTCGAGGGCCCGGCCCTCACCGATGCAGACGCGGGTTTCGTGGGCCTCGAAATCTTCCTGCTTGATGAAGCGCACATCGTTGGTCGCCACCAGCGGCGCGCCGAGCTTGTCGGCCAGGGCCACCGCACCGTGCAACTGCTCTTCGTCGTTGGGGCGGTTGGTGCGCTGGATTTCCAGGTAGAAACGGTCCGGGAACACCGCCATCCAGTCGCGGGCCAGGGCTTCGGCTTCGGCGGCGTTGTCGCCGAGCAGGGCCATGCCGATCTCGCCCTCCTTGGCCGCCGAGAGCATGATCACGCCTTCGCTGGCCTCGGCCACCCACTCGCGCTCGATGATCACCATGCCGTTGCGCTGGCCATCGATAAAGCCACGGGAAATCAGCTCGGTGAGGTTACGGTAGCCGACCGCGTTCATCGCCAGCAGGCTGATGCGGCTCAGCGGCGCATCGGGATCCTTGTTCGACAGCCACAGGTCGGCGCCGCAGATCGGCTTGATCCCGGTGCCCATGGCGGCCTTGTAGAATTTGACCAGGGAGCACATGTTGTTCTGGTCGGTCACCGCCACGGCGGGCATGTTCATGCCGACCAGGGTTTTGACCAGCGGCTTGATCCGGACCAGGCCATCGACCAGGGAGTACTCAGTGTGCAGGCGTAGATGAACGAATGAAGCCGGCATAGTGATCCTGTCTATATCTGTAAAAACAACAAGGCCCGGATTGTACCGGGCCTGGCCTAAAACATCAGCAGCGTCAAAGTTCGCTGGACCGCCCATGACGCTCATAAGCCAAACGTACCGGTGCGAACGAACGCCGATGAATCGGGGTCGGCCCCAGCCGCTGCAAGGCTTCCAGGTGCACCGGCGTCGGATAGCCTTTATGCCCGCCAATGCCGTAACCCGGGTAGATCAATTCGACAGCCGCCATTTCACGATCACGGCTGACCTTGGCCAGGATCGACGCCGCCGCGATGGCAGGCACCTTACTATCGCCCTTGACCACGGCTTCGGCCGCCATCGACAGCTTCGGGCAGCGGTTGCCGTCGATCATCGCCAGCTTGGGCTGGATGTGCAGGCCTTCGACCGCCCGCTGCATCGCCAGCATGGTGGCATGCAAAATATTCAGCTCGTCGATTTCCTCGACTTCAGCGCGAGCGATACACCAGCTCAGGGCCTTTTCGCGAATTTCGTCATAGAGCTTTTCGCGCCGGGCTTCAGTGAGCTTCTTCGAGTCGTTCAGGCCGAGGATCGGGCGCTTGGGATCGAGGATCACCGCCGCCGTCACCACCGCGCCGCAGAGCGGGCCACGACCGACTTCATCGACACCGGCGACCAGGTCTTCGGCATCCGCCACCAGGGTGAAGTCCAAGCCCATCTGCATTTTCAGGTTACTCATAGGGTTTTGCCGATCAGCTTCAACACCGCGTCGGCGGCCTGGTTCGAGGCATCCAGGCGCAAGGTGCGATGGATTTCGTCGAAGCCCCGGGTCTGCTCTTCGCCACCTTCGAGCAGCGGTGACAAGGTCCGCGCCAGGGTTTCGGGGGTTGCGTCGTCCTGCAGCAACTCGGGTACCAGCAGACGCTGGGCCAGCAGGTTCGGCAGCGAGATATAAGGGCTTTTCACCAGCCGCTTGAGAATCCAGAAGGTCAGCGGCGCCAGGCGGTAGGCAACCACCATCGGCCGCTTGTACAGCAAGGCCTCCAGCGTCGCCGTACCCGAGGCGATCAACACCGCGTCGCAGGCGGCCAGGGCCTTGTGGGACTGGCCGTCGAGCAGGGTCAGCGGCAAATCGCGCCCCACCAGCAAGGCCTCGATCTGGCTACGCCGCTGCGGACTGGCGCAGGGCATGACAAAACGAATGCCGGGGTGCATCTCACGCAGGCGTTGCGCAGTATCGAGGAACAAGCCCCCCAGGCGCCCGACTTCGCCACCGCGACTGCCTGGCATCAGCGCCACCACGGGACCGCTCGGCAAACCGAGTTCAGCCCGGGCGGCAGCACGATCGGCCTGCAAGGGGATGGCGTCGGCCAGGGAATGCCCGACAAACCGCACCGGCACGCCCTTCTCTTCATAGAAACGCGCTTCGAACGGGAACAGCGTCAGCATCAGGTCGCAACCTTCGCGGATCTTCAGCACCCGCTTCTGCCGCCAGGCCCAGACCGACGGACTGACGTAATGCACGGTCTTGATCCCGGCACGGCGCAGCTTCAGTTCGATATTCAGGGTGAAATCCGGCGCATCGATGCCAATGAACACATCGGGCCGTTCGGCAATCAGCGTCTGGATCAGCAGCTTGCGGCGCTTGAGCAGCTCTGGCAGACGACCCAGCACTTCCACCAGGCCCATTACCGACAGCCGTTCCATGGGGAAATAGGAGACCAGGCCTTCGGCCTGCATCAACGGGCCACCAACCCCAATGAACTCGACTTCGGGATGCTGGGCCTTGAGTGCCCGCATCAGACCAGAGCCGAGAATATCACCGGAGGCTTCCCCAGCGACCAGCGCAATCCGCAAAGTCGCCATGATCAGCGGGTAATGCCGCGGGTCGAGGACTGGATCGACTGGAGGAACACCGCTACTTCCGGGTACTGCGCGGCGGGTTCGACCAATTCGGCAATAGCTTGCTCCACCGTCAGCCCCTGGCGGTACACCACCTTGTAGGCCCGGCGCAGGGCGTGGATCACATCCTCGCTGAAGCCGCGACGGCGCATACCTTCGAAGTTCATGCTACGGGCTTCGGCGGGGTTGCCGAATACCGTGACGTAGGCTGGAACATCCTTGCCGATGGCGGTGCCCATACCGGAAAAGCTATGGGCGCCGATATGGCAGAACTGATGGACCAGGGTGAAGCCCGAGAGGATCGCCCAATCACCCATGTGCACATGCCCGGCCAACGCCGTGTTGTTGACCAGGATGCAGTGGTTGCCGATCACGCTGTCGTGACCGATATGCGCGTAGGCCATGATCAGGTTATGGTCGCCCAGGGTGGTTTCCGCGCGATCCTGCACCGTGCCACGGTGGATGGTCACCCCTTCGCGGATAACGTTGTGGTCACCCATGACCAGGCGTGTCTCTTCGCCTTTGTACTTGAGATCGGGCGTGTCTTCGCCTACCGAGGAAAACTGGTAGATGCGGTTGTGTCTGCCGATCCGGGTCGGGCCCTTGAGAATCACATGCGGCCCGATCACTGTCCCCTCGCCGATTTCCACACCTGCGCCGACGATCGACCAGGGGCCGACCTCAACGCCCTCGGCCAATATGGCCGTCGGATCGATGATTGCACGAGGGTCAATCAAACTCATACTTTCTGTTCCGCACAGATGATCTCGGCCGAGCAGACCGGCTTGCCGTCAACCGAGGCCTGGCATTCGAACTTCCAGATCTTGCGCTTGCAGCTGATGAACTTGGCTTCGAGGATCAACTGGTCACCCGGCAGCACCGGCTGGCGGAAGCGCAGCTTGTCGGAGCCGACGAAGTAGTACAGGGTGCCATCGGAAGGCTTCACGTCGAGCATCTTGAAACCGAGGATGCCGGCAGCCTGAGCCATGGCTTCAATGATCAGCACGCCCGGCATGATCGGATGCGCCGGGAAATGGCCATTGAAGAAAGGCTCATTGATGCTGACATTCTTGTAGGCACGAATGCGCTGGGCCTCGACATCCAGTTCCACCACCCGGTCCACCAGCAGGAACGGGTAACGGTGAGGCAGGTATTCGCGAATCTCTTTGATGTCCATCATTTCGTGGGGAAGCCTGTAGTAAAGAGTGGGAGCGCGCCACGCGCGGCTCCTCTAGCAAATCAAGAAGGCAGCTTTCGTACAGACTCGGGCAGCTACTTGATATGGAAAATGGTATCAGCCATCTGATGAAGCATTACCGTCCGGGGTCACGTCGCCTACCCGCTTTTCCAGCTGCCGCAAGCGCCGGGCGATGTCGTCGAGCTGGCGAATACGCGCCGCGCTCTTGCGCCACTCGACGGCCGGCTGCATCGCCGTGCCGGAAGAATAGGCACCCGGCTCGGTAATCGAGTGGGTCACCATGGTCATCCCGGTGAGGAAGACGTTGTCGCAAATCTCGATATGCCCCACCAGGCCGACACCACCGGCGAGCATGCAATGCTTGCCGATCTTGGTGCTGCCGGAAATCCCGCAGCAGGCAGCCATGGCCGTGTGATCGCCGACCTGAACGTTGTGGGCGATCTGAATCTGGTTGTCGAGCTTGACGCCATTGCCGATGATCGTGTCGGCCAGGGCCCCACGGTCGATAGCGGTATTGACGCCGATCTCCACGTCGTCACCGATGGTCACGCCGCCAATCTGGGCAATCTTCTGCCAAACACCCTTTTCGTTGGCAAAGCCGAAGCCTTCGCCACCGAGCACGGCACCGGACTGGATCACCACGCGCTTGCCAATGCGCACGTCGTGGTAAAGCGTGACCCGTGGCGCCAGCCAGCCGCCTTCGCCGATTTCACAGCGGGCACCGACAAAACACTGGGCCCCGACGCTAACCCCGGCAGCAATCCGCGCACCGCTCTCGATCACCGCAAAGGCACCGATACTGGCGCTCGGATCGACCTGCGCATCGGCGGCCACCAGCGCACTCGGGTGAATCCCGGCAGGCGCCTTGGGCTTGGGATCGAACAGGTGCGAAATACGCGCATAGGCCAGGTAAGGATCAGCCACCACCAGCGCATCGCCAGCATAACCTTCGGCATCGGCGGCCTTGAGCAACACGGCACCGGCCTGGCTGTCAGCAAGGTATTTGCGGTACTGGGGATTTGCCAGAAAGCTCAACTGAGCTGGGCCAGCCTCCTGCAAGGTGGCTAGCCCAGTGATTTGTTTCTCCTCGTTGCCACGCAAGGTGGCACCGAGGATCTCGGCCAATTGGCCGAGCTTGATGGTCGCTGTCATGGATTACTTCAGCTGGTTCATGCGCTCGATCACCTGGCGGGTGATGTCGTACTGCGGTTTGACATCGATCACGGCGCCACGCTCGAACACCAGGTCAAAGGCACCTTTCTTGATGACTTCTTCCACGGCGCTATCAAGCTTGGGCTTGAGCTGCTTGAGCATTTCACGGTCAGCAACGGCTTTTTGCTCGTTCAGCTCCTTGGACTGGAACTGGAAGTCACGGGCCTTTTGCTTGAATTCCAGCTCAAGACGCTCGCGCTCGCCTTGCTGCATCTTGTCGCCGCCCGCCACCAGACGATCCTGGATCCCCTTGGCGCTGCTTTCCAGAGCCTTGAGCTTGGTCAGTTGCGGACCGAACTTCTTCTCGGCATCGACCGCGTATTTCTTGGCTGCGTCGGATTCCAGCAGGGCCATCTGATAGTTCAGGACCGCGATTTTCATTTCGGCAAAGGCCGGGGTCGCTACCAGAACAGTGGCCAGCAGAACCAGTTGAGTCAACTTACGCACGATAAACTCCTACAAAATCCATTGTCGTTATCTAGGGTCAGGCCGTTAGAAGGTCTGACCGAGGGAGAATTGGAAAACCTGGGTTTCAGCGTTATTCGGTTCTTTGATCGGCATTGCCAGGGCGAAACTCAATGGCCCCAGAGCGGTCACCCAGGTCACGCCAACACCCACGGAACTGGCCATATTGCTGAAACTGATGTCGTTGCACTGCGTCTGCGACAGCGTGCCATTGGTGTTCCTGACCTGTTCGCACTTGGAGTCGAACACGTTACCCACGTCCCAGAACAGCGAGGTACGCAGCGAACGCTGGTCTTTCACGAATGGCAGCGGGAACAACAGCTCCGCACCACCTTGAATCAACACGTTACCACCGAACGGCAAGGCACTCGTGCTGGTATCGGCAACCGTACCGACGTTGCCGGTCACATCGACGCCACGACTTGGCGTGCCGCGCGGACCCAGGGTGCTGTCCTTGAAGCCACGTACCGAGTTGAAACCACCGGCGTAGTAGTTCTCATAGAACGGCAGACCGTTGGTCGAACCGTAGCCGTCGCCATAACCCAGTTCGGTATGGAAACGCATGGTGTAGGTGTCGCTCAACGGCTGGAATACCTGGCCGCGGTAGTCGAGTTTGAAGAACAACAGGTCACTGCCTGGGATGGTACTTTCCAGGGTCAGGCTCTGGGAATGACCACGGGTCGCCAGGACACCTTTGTTCAGGGTCGATTCCGACCAGCCGGCCGAAGCCTTGTAGTTCAGGAACTCATCGCCCTGATTGTTAACGAAGTTGAAGATTTCGTCGACGGTGTACAGGCCGGTCTGGATCTTGTCCTGCTGGGCCGTCAGGCCGAAGGTCAGGCGCGAGGTTTCGTTGATCGGGTAGCCGACGCTGACACCGGCACCCAGGCTGTCCACGGCATAGCTGGCGACGCTGACATCGAGCTGAGCGTAGTCAGTGGTGCGATAGAACACGTTGTAGCCCAGGCTGACACCGTCCGGCGTCCAGTAGGGGTCGACATAACCGAAGTTATAGCGGCTCTGGTACTGGCTGCGGGTCAGGCCGATGCTGACCTTGTTACCGGTACCGAGGAAGTTGTTCTGGGTGATCGAGCCGCCCAGGATCAGACCGGCACTCTGGGCAAAACCGACGCTGGCGGTAATCGAACCCGAGGCCTGCTCTTCCACGGCGTAGTTCACGTCAACCTGGTCGTCGACACCCGGAACCGCCGGGGTTTCGACGTTGACTTCTTTAAAGAAGCCCAAACGTTCAAGACGGGTCTTGGACTGGTCGATCAGGTAGGTGGAAGCCCAACCGCCTTCCATCTGACGCATTTCACGACGCAGCACTTCGTCCGCGGACTTGGTGTTGCCACGGAAGTTGATGCGGTTGACGTAGGCCCGCTTGCCCGGGTCGACCACGAAGGTGATATCGACGGTGTGATCGTCATCGTGCGGCGTCGGGACGCCGTTGACGTTGGCGAAGGTGTAGCCGTCGTTACCCAGGCGGCGGGTGATCAGTTCCGAGGTGGTGGTCATCAGCTTGCGCGAGAACACCTGCCCCTTCTCCACCAGCAGCAGGGATTTGACCTGGTCTTCAGGCACCTTCAGGTCACCACTGAGCTTCACGTCACGGACCTTGTACTTCTGGCCTTCGGTGACGTTGACCGTGATATAGACGCTTTTCTTGTCCGGGGTGATGGAGACCTGGGTCGAGGCGATATCCATGTTGATATAGCCACGGTCCAGGTAGTAGGAACGCAGGCGCTCCAGGTCACCGGAGAGCTTTTCACGGGCGTACTTGTCATCGTTCTTGAAGAACGACAACCAGTTGGTGGTCTTGAGTTCGAACAGGTCGATCAGGTCTTCGTCCTTGAATACCGAGTTACCCACCACGTTGATGTGCTGGATCGCGGCGACGGTGCCTTCATTGATCTTGATCTTCAAGCCAACGCGGTTACGCGGTTGGGGAACGACTTCGGTCTCGACCTCGGCCGAGTAACGGCCCTGGGCCACATACTGACGTTGAAGTTCGTTACGCACGCCTTCAAGGGTCGCGCGCTGGAAAATTTCACCCTCGGCCAGGCCGGACTGTTTCAGACCCTTCATCAGATCGTCAGTCGAGATCGCCTTGTTGCCTTCGATATCGATACTGGCCACCGAGGGCCGTTCAACGACCGTGATGACCAGGACGTTACCTTCGCGCCCCAGTTGGATATCCTGGAAGAAACCGGTTTTGAACAGCGCGCGAGTGGATTCCACCAGGCGACGGTCATCCGCTTGCTCCCCGACATTCAACGGTAACGCGCCAAAGACGCTACCAGCGGATACCCGCTGGAGGCCATTGACACGAATATCGGAGATAGTGAAGGACTCGGCGTGAACTTCGGCGATCATCAATACGGTGAGAACCGCAGTTAGCAGCAGACGTTTCATGAAGTCCTTTCTTATTCCAACTGGCAATAAACAAACTGCCGCACAATGCGGCAGATTCGCAATTTTCGCGAAGCGTTACAGTCGACTCAGATCGTTGACCAAGGCAAGCAACATCACCCCGACCACCAAACTGATACCGATCTGAATCCCCCAACCTTGCACCCGATCCGACAAGGGACGACCACGCGCCCACTCGATCAGATAAAACAGCAAATGCCCCCCATCCAGTACCGGGATGGGCAACAAATTCAGAACCCCGAGGCTGATACTCAGATAAGCCAGGAAATTCAGGAAATCAGCGACGCCCGACTGGGCCGAAGCGCCCGCCACTTTAGCAATGGTTATCGGTCCACTCAAGTTTTTTACCGAGAGCTCACCGAACAACATTTTCTTCAGCGAGTCCAGGGTCAGAACACTCATGGTCCAAGTGCGCCGGGCACCCTCGCCAATCGCCGCCAGCGGACCGTAACTCACCTCGCGAACCATCTCCGGCGGCCAGTCCACGGCCTTGACCCCCGCCCCCAGATAACCGCTCGCCGCCTTGCCTTCGCCACGGCTGGCCAGGGTCAGCGGGACGTCGATTTGAGCACCATCACGCTCGATGTGCAGCACAATTTTGGTATCAGGACGTACACGGACCCAATCCACCACCTGCTGCCAGTCGTTCAGGGGCTGGTCATTCACCGCCAGCAGGCGGTCGCCAGTCTTGAGACCGGCAGCCTGGGCCGGGCCTTTCGGATCGAGTTCGGCCAGCACCGGCGCCAACGCCGGGCGCCATGGGCGAATCCCCAGGGCCTTGATCGGATCGGGCTCATCGGCGCCCTTCAACCAATGGTCCAGCGCCAGTTCGCGTGGCGAGTCGCTGGTCGAACCGGACTCACGGACCCGCAGTTGCAAGGTGCCGCTCTCTCCCAGGCGCCGCACCAACTGAAGATTGACCGCACCCCAACCGGTGGTCGGCTCGCCGTCGATGGCAACAATTTCCTGGCCGCTGCTCAGTCCGGCCTTCTCGGCCAGGCTGCCGCTCTCCACAGTGCCAATGACCGGACGCACCTGTTGGCTGCCGAGCATCGCCAAGCCCCAGAAAAACACGATGGCCAGGAGAAAGTTGGCAATCGGGCCGGCCGACACGATCGCGATACGCTGGCGCACCGACTTGCGATTGAAAGCCTGGTCGAGCAGATGCGGCGGAACTTCAGCCTCGCGCTCGTCGAGCATTTTCACGTAGCCGCCCAACGGAATGGCGGCGACCACGAACTCGGTGCCCTGGCGATCCTGCCAACGCAGCAGCGGCATGCCAAAGCCCACGGAAAAACGCAGGACCTTGACGCCGCAACGACGGGCCACCCAGAAGTGGCCGAATTCGTGGAAGGTCACCAGCACACCCAGGGCCACCAGGGTGCCGACTATCATATAGAGCGCGCTCATGTACTTTCTCCGCAATCCCAGGTGCCGACAGCCCCGAAGGCTACGCCAGATTCATCGCCCGTGGCGACTCAGCCACTGCTCGGCCAGCGCCCGGGCCTTGGCGTCCGCCGCGAATACCGCGTCGAGCTGGTTGACCGCGACCACCGGCTCCAGGTTCAAAACGTCCTCGATGATACCCGCGATCTCGAGGTAGCGGATGCGCCGTTCGAGAAATGCCGCCACCGCCACTTCATTCGCCGCATTCAACATCGCCGGCGCACTGCCTCCGGCCTCAGCCGCTTCGCGGGCCAGGCGCAGGCACGGAAAGCGCTGCTCGTCCGGTGCCTGGAAGTCCAGCCGCGCCACGGCAAACAGGTCCAGCGGCGTCGCGCCGGAGTCAATCCGCTCAGGCCAGGCCAGGGCGTTGGCGATTGGTGTGCGCATATCCGGGTTGCCCAACTGTGCCAGCACCGAACCGTCAACGTAATCGACCAACGAGTGAATCACACTCTGTGGGTGGATCACCACTTCGACCTGGGACGGCTTGGCGTCGAACAACCAGCACGCCTCGATCAGCTCCAGGCCTTTGTTCATCATACTCGCAGAGTCGACCGAGATCTTGCGCCCCATCGACCAGGTCGGATGGGCGCACGCCTGCTCGGGAGTGACATCGGCCAGTTCGGCCAACGGCGTTTGCCGGAACGGGCCACCCGAGGCGGTCAGCAGGATCCGCCGCACACCGACCGCCGCCAGGCCACGGGCGTGATCCTGGGGTAAACACTGGAAAATCGCATTGTGTTCACTGTCGATCGGCAGCAATACCGAACCGCTCTTGCGCACCGCCTGCATAAAGAGCGCGCCGCTCATCACCAGCGCCTCCTTGTTGGCCAGGAGGATCTTCTTGCCCGCCTCGACCGCCGCCAGCGTCGGACGCAAGCCCGCCGCGCCGACGATGGCCGCCATCACCGCATCGACCTCGGGATCGGCCGCGACCTGGCACAGGCCGGCCTCCCCCACCCGCACTTCGGTCGCCAGGCCGGCATCGCGCAGCTGCTCCTGCAGACCACGCGCCGCGGCCGCCTCGGGCACTACCGCATAACGCGGTCGATGCCGCACGCACAGGGCGAACAGCTCGGCCAAGCGGCTGAAACCGCTCAGGGCAAAGACCTGGTAACGCTGCGGGTGGCGAGCGATGACATCCAGGGTACTCAGGCCGATGGAACCGGTGGCACCCAGCACGGTAATTTGCTGTGGGCGGCTCACGATGCAGCGATCCAGAGCAGTACGGCGAAGGTCGGAATCGCCGCCGTCAGGCTATCGATTCGATCGAGGATGCCGCCATGCCCGGGCAACAGGTTGCTGCTGTCCTTGATCCCCGACTGGCGCTTGAACATGCTTTCGGTCAAGTCACCGACCACCGAGATCACCACGATCAGCGCCGCCCCCAGCAGACTGGCGATCATTTGCCCGGCACCCCAGCCGCGTACGACCCCGACCACCGCGGTAATCACCAGACTCAAGGCCAGGCCGCCGTAGACACCTTCCCAGCTCTTGCCCGGACTGACCGAAGGTGCCAGCTTGCGCTTGCCGAAGGCCTTGCCGGAAAAGTAGGCACCGATATCGGCACCCCAGACCAGGATCATCACCGCCATGATCAACCAGTTGCCCAACGGTTCCTGCTTGATCAGGATCAGGCCCTGCCAGGCCGGCAACAGGATCAGGAAGCCGATCACCAGTTTGCTGGCGGTCGTCGACCAGTGCGCGCTGGTGCGCGGGTAGGTCAGCACCAGGAAAGTCGCCAGGCCCCACCACAACACCGCCGCCCCGAGCACCCAGGGTGCCAGGTTGGGCAGGATGTACATAAAGAACAACAGCACCGCGACCAGCGCCGCATAGGCCACACGGGCCGGCTGCGCTTCAAACCCCGCCAGGCGTGCCCATTCCCAGGCGCCAAGGGTGACGACCAGGCCGATGAACAGCGCAAAGCCGGCGCCTTCGAGCAGGAAGAACCCACATAAGGCAATAGGCAGGAGAATGAGTGCCGTGATGATGCGTTGCTTGAGCATTAAACCCGGGCTCCTGCTTCGACCTGCTCGCTCGTTTTACCGAAACGACGCTGGCGGGAAGCAAAATCAGCCAGCGCGGTGCGCATGGCCTCGTGTTTGAAGTCCGGCCAGAACAGGTCGGAGAAATACAGCTCGGCATACGCCAGCTGCCACAGCAGGAAATTGCTGATGCGATGCTCGCCACCGGTCCGGATACACAGGTCCGGCAACGGCAGGTCGCCGGTGGCCAGACAGGTCTGCAACAGCTCCGGAGTAATATCGTCCGGACGCAAATGCCCAGCCTGCACTTCACGGGCCAGGCGCTGGGCCGCCTGGGCGATATCCCATTGCCCGCCATAGTTGGCGGCGATCTGCAGAATGAAACGATTGCTGCCGACCGTCGCCGCTTCCGCCTCGCGCATGGCGGCCTGCAACTCGGGGTGAAAGCGCGAGCGGTCGCCAATGATCCGCAGGCTGATATTGTTCTCGTTGAGACGCTTGGCCTCGCGGCGCAACGCCTTGAAGAACAGGTCCATCAAGGCACTGACTTCGTCGGCGGGGCGCTGCCAGTTCTCGCTGGAGAACGCGAACAGGGTCAATACCTCGACCCCAGCCTCGGCACACACTTCAATAACGGCGCGCACCGCGTCGACGCCAGCCTTGTGCCCGGCAACCCCGGGCAAAAAGCGTTTCTTCGCCCAGCGGTTATTGCCGTCCATGATGATTGCAACATGGCGCGGCACCGAGGACGGCACAGACTGCTTGGTCTTTTCCATGAAAACGTCCTGACCCTTATACGGCCATCAGGTCCGCTTCTTTTTGCTTCACGGCGACTTCGATTTCCGCCACGAACTTGTCGGTCAGTTTCTGGATATCGTCAGCCGCACGACGCTCTTCGTCTTCGCTGATTTCTTTTTCCTTGACCAGGTCCTTCAAGTCGCCCAGCACGTCGCGACGGATATTGCGCACGGCAACGCGAGCGTTTTCCGCTTCTTCACGGGCCTGCTTGGTGAAACCACGACGGGTTTCTTCGGTCAGCGCCGGCATGGAGATCAGCAGCAACTCGCCCAGGTTGGTCGGATTGAGGTTCAGACCGGCACTGCCGATCGCCTTGTCCACGGCACCGAGCATATTGCGCTCGAACGCCACGACCTGCAGGGTGCGCGCGTCCTTGACGGTGATGTTGGCGACCTGTTTGATCGGGGTGTCGGTGCCGTAGTAAGGCACCATCACACCTTCCAGGATGCTCGGGTGAGCCTGCCCGGTACGAATCCGGCCAAACGCATGGGCCAGGGATTCCAGGGACTTCTTCATGCGCTCTTGAGCGTCTTTCTTGATTTCGTTGATCATTGTTGGCCTTCCTCGATCAGGGTTCCTTCAGCGCCGCCATGCACGATGTTCAGCAGGGCGCCGGGCTTGTTCATGTTAAATACGCGCAGCGGCATCTTGTGATCGCGGCACAGGCAGATAGCAGTGAGATCCATGACCCCCAGCTTGCGATCCAGCACTTCATCGTAGGTCAGATGATCGAACTTCTCGGCATGCGGGTCTTTGAATGGGTCCGCGGTATAGACGCCATCGACCTTGGTCGCCTTGAGCACCACATCGGCGTCGATTTCAATTGCCCGCAGGCAAGCCGCCGAGTCCGTGGTAAAGAACGGATTACCGGTACCGGCCGCGAAGATCACCACTTCCTTGGCGTTGAGATGACGCATGGCCTTGCGGCGATCATAGTGATCGGTCACACCGACCATGGAAATAGCTGACATCACGATGGCCGAGATATTCGCACGTTCCAGCGCGTCGCGCATCGCCAGCGCGTTCATCACCGTGGCCAGCATGCCCATGTGGTCGCCGGTGACACGGTCCATCCCGGCGGCACTCAAGGCGGCGCCGCGGAACAGGTTGCCACCGCCGATCACCAGACCGACCTGAACGCCGATGCCAACCAGTTGGCCGACTTCCAGCGCCATGCGATCCAGGACTTTCGGGTCGATCCCGAACTCTTCCGAGCCCATCAGGGCCTCGCCGCTAAGTTTGAGTAGAATGCGTTTATAGCGAGCTTGATAGCCACTGCCCTGCTGAGCCATTGCGAATCTCTCCTGCGGCGTTTAAAAAATCTTGCGAGCTGTTTGCAGCCTGCGCTTACTCTAGCTTGGCGCTGCTACAGCGCCATCAGAACACATCTCTGTAAGACGGTTCCGAATGGAAAAAGAGAAAATCCCTCCTCCCATTTGAAAAGAGGCTGCGCGCGTAAGCGGGCAGCCTCTTGGGTCGACAGTTGAAAACCGTCTTACTGCTTGTTGGCAGCCAGTTGAGCAGCAACTTCTTCAGCGAAGTTGTCCACTGGCTTCTCGATACCATCACCTACTTTGAAGTAAGTGAAGGAAACGATTTCAGCGCCGGCTTTCTTGACCAGAGCACCCACGGTGACTTCTGGGTTCTTGACGAAAGCTTGCTCAACCAGGCTGGCTTCGGCCAGGAACTTGTTGATACGGCCGCCGACCATTTTTTCAACGATTTCAGCTGGCTTGCCTTTGATCTTGTCTTCGTTGAGGCTCAGGAAAACGCCTTTTTCGCGTTCGATGGCTTCAGCGGAAACCTGCGATGGCAGCAGGAATTCAGGGTTGGTCGCCGCAACGTGCATGGCAACGTCTTTGGCCAGGTCTTCGTTGCCGCCTTTGAGGGCCACAACCACACCGATCTTGTTACCGTGCAGGTAAGCGCCGACCACATCACCTTCGATACGAGCCAGGCGACGGATGTTGACGTTTTCGCCAACTTTGGCAACCAGTGCTTCACGCGCCGATTCCTGAGCGGCGATCAGCGGAGCTACGTCGGTCAGTTTGTCAGCGAAGGCTTTTTCAACGCTGGCAGCGACGAAGCCCTTGAAGTCGTCTTGCAGAGCCAGGAAGTCGGTCTGCGAGTTCACTTCCAGGATCACGGCAGCGGTGCCGTCGCCCTTGATTGCGATGGCGCCTTCAGCGGCAATGTTGCCGGCTTTCTTGGCGGCCTTGATGGCGCCCGAAGCGCGCATGTCATCAATGGCTTTTTCGATGTCGCCGTCAGCCTTGGTCAAGGCCTTCTTGCAGTCCATCATGCCTTCGCCGGTACGCTCGCGCAGTTCTTTGACCAACGCTGCAGTAATCTCTGCCATTTCAAAATTCCTCTTGGATAGGTTATCAACCATTCCACCCGATCGAACGGGCGTTCAATTCTTCCCGATCCCGTTGTAGCGGCTACACATTACAAAGGCTGTAGCGGCACCAGCAACCAACGGTTTTCGAGGTGGCAAAAAGGGGGCCAAGCCCCCTTTTTGCTTACTGAGTCAACGCCAGGGCGTCAATTACTCAGCTGCGGCGACCGGAGCTTCTTCAGCAGCGAACTCGACGGTGCCACCGTTGACATTGTTGCGACCGCGGATCACAGCGTCAGCCATCGAACCCATGTACAACTGGATGGCGCGAATGGCGTCATCGTTGCCTGGGATGATGTAGTCAACGCCTTCCGGGCTGCTGTTGGTATCGACTACGCCGATAACCGGGATGCCCAGCTTGTTGGCTTCAGTGATCGCGATGCGCTCGTGGTCAACGTCGATCACGAACAGTGCGTCAGGCAGACCGCCCATGTCCTTGATACCACCCAGGGAACGATCGAGCTTTTCCAGGTCGCGAGTGCGCATCAGCGCCTCTTTCTTGGTCAGCTTGGCGAAAGTACCGTCTTCGGCTTGGATTTCAAGGTCACGCAGACGCTTGATCGAAGCACGGATGGTTTTGAAGTTGGTCAGCATGCCGCCCAACCAGCGGTGATCGACGTACGGCGAACCGCAACGTGCTGCTTCTTCAGCAACGATCTTGCCAGCGGAACGCTTGGTGCCGACGAACAGAATCTTGTTTTTGCCCTGGGCCAGACGCTCTACGAAAGTCAGAGCTTCGTTGAACATTGGCAGGGTTTTTTCAAGGTTGATGATGTGGATCTTGTTACGTGCGCCGAAAATGTACTTACCCATTTTCGGGTTCCAGTAACGGGTCTGGTGACCGAAGTGCACACCGGCCTTCAGCATATCGCGCATGTTGACTTGGGACATGATAGTTCCTTGATAAGTCGGGTTTGGCCTCCACGTATCCCAATGACCAACCCGCAGCTTTAGCTGAGGCACCCAGGTCATCGTGTCGACACGTGTGTGGATTTAAGCTTCACGGGGCTATCCCCGGAAAGCGGCGCATTTTATACCACAGCAACGACAAAAACGGAACCCGCATTCGCATTTCCTGCCCCGGGCTTTTGCGCCCGCCCAGGATTCAGGCCAGAATGACCCCAGCTTGATAGAGAGAAGCGATGGCCGGATGCTCATGGTTCACCCCGTCCGTCTGGTAGAATCGCGCTTTATAAGGGTAGCGACCCCCCGGGCCAGCCATCATGGCCCCGGCGTTTACACCCCATTCCGTGTTTATCCGCGCCCGGCGCGTAGAAGAGAGCCTGTATGACCGTCACCCTCAAAACCCCCGAGGACATCGCAAAAATGCGTGTCGCTGGCCGCCTGGCTGCCGATGTACTGGAAATGATCGGTGAATACGTCAAGCCCGGCGTCACCACCGAGGAACTCGACCGTATCTGCCACGACTACATCGTCAATGTGCAGCAGGCCATTCCCGCCCCGCTCAACTACAAGGGTTTCCCGAAGTCGATCTGCACCTCGGTCAACCACGTGGTCTGCCACGGCATTCCCGGCGACAAGGCACTCAAGGATGGCGACACGCTGAACATCGACGTCACCGTGATCAAGGACGGTTACCACGGCGACACCAGCAAGATGTTCCACGTCGGTGCGGTGCCGGTCTGGGCCGAACGGCTGTCGCAGATCACCCAGGAATGCATGTACAAGGCCATCGAGATCGTCAAACCCGGCTGCCGCCTGGGCGACATCGGCGAAATCATCCAGAAGCACGCGGAAAAGAACGGTTTCTCGGTGGTGCGTGAGTTCTGTGGCCACGGCATCGGCAAGGTGTTCCACGAAGAGCCGCAGATCCTGCACTACGGCCGCGCCGGCACCGGCATGGAACTCAAGGCCGGCATGACCTTCACCATCGAGCCGATGATCAACCAGGGCAAGGCCGACACCAAGGTGCTGGGCGACGGCTGGACCGCGATCACCAAGGACCGCAAGCTGTCGGCCCAGTGGGAGCACACCCTGCTGGTCACCGACAGCGGCTATGAGATCTTCACCCTGCGTAGCGATGAGACCATCCCGCGCGTCTCGGCCTGATCGCTCGCCAGCCGCTTTATATAGAACGCCTATAGAACCCAAGGAAAGCCAATCGATGCCGCAGGTGGACCCCGAACTCTTCGACCGCGGCCAGTTCCAGGCGGAACTGGCACTGAAGGCCAGCCCCATCGCTGCCTTCAAGAAGGCCATCCGCCATGCCCACGAGGTGCTCGACGAACGCTTTCGTATCGGGCGCGATATCCGCCGGCTGATCGAAGACCGCGCCTGGTTCGTCGATAACATCCTGCAACAGGCCTGGGACCAGTTCTGTTGGAGCGAAGACGCCGACATCGCCCTGGTGGCGGTCGGCGGCTACGGTCGTGGCGAACTGCACCCCTACTCGGACATCGATCTGCTGATCCTGCTCGACGACGCCGACCACGAGATCTTTCGCGACTCCATCGAGCGTTTCCTGACCTTGCTCTGGGACATCGGCCTGGAAGTCGGCCAGAGCGTGCGCTCGATTGACGAATGCGCCGAGGAAGCCCGAGCCGACCTGACGGTCATCACCAACCTGATGGAAAGCCGCACCGTCGCCGGCCCCGAGCGCCTGCGCCAGCGCATGCTCGACGTCACCAGCACGGCACACATGTGGCCGAGCAAGGACTTCTTCCTGGCCAAGCGCGCCGAACAGAAGGCCCGCCACCACAAGTACAACGACACCGAATACAACCTGGAACCCAACGTCAAGGGCTCGCCCGGCGGCCTGCGGGATATCCAGACGATCCTCTGGGTCGCCCGCCGCCAGTACGGCACCCTGAACCTGCGAGCCCTGGCCGGCGAAGGTTTCCTGGTGGAAAGCGAAAACGCCGTGCTGGCCTCGTCCCAGGAGTTCCTCTGGAAAGTCCGCTACGCCCTGCACATGCTCGCCGGTCGCGCCGAGGACCGCCTGCTGTTCGACCACCAGCGCAGCATCGCCGGGCTGCTGGGCTTCAAGGGTGACGATGCGAAACAGGCCATCGAAAACTTCATGCAGCAGTACTACCGGGTGGTCATGAGCATTGCCCAGCTCAGCGACCTGATCATCCAGCACTTCGAGGAAATCATCCTCGCCCCGGAAGACGAAACGCCGCCGCAGCCGTTGAACTCGCGCTTCCAGTTGCACGACGGCTACATCGAGGCGTGCAACCCGAACGTCTTCCGCCGCACGCCGTTCGCCATGCTGGAAATCTTCGTGCTGATGGCCCAGCAGCCGGAAATCAAGGGGGTGCGCGCCGACACCATCCGTCTGCTGCGGGAAAACCGCCACCTGATCGACGACGACTTCCGCAACGATATCCGCAACACCAGCCTGTTTATCGAGCTGTTCAAGTGCAAGATCGGCATCCACCGCAACCTGCGCCGGATGAACCGCTACGGCCTCCTCGGGCGCTACCTGCCGGAGTTCGGCGATATCGTCGGGCAGATGCAACACGACCTGTTCCATATCTATACGGTCGACGCACACACCCTGAACCTGATCAAGCACCTGCGCAAACTGCAGTACACCCAGGTCTCGGAGAAATTCCCGCTGGCCGCCAAGCTCATGGCCAAGCTGCCCAAGCCCGAGCTGATCTACATGGCCGGGCTCTACCACGATATCGGCAAGGGCCGGCACGGCGACCATTCGGAACTCGGCGCTGTGGATGCCGCGGCCTTCTGCGCGCGTCACCAACTGCCGCAGTGGGACAGCCGCCTGATCGTCTGGCTGGTGCAGAACCACCTGATGATGTCCACCACCGCCCAGCGCAAGGACCTCTCCGACCCGCAGGTCATCCATGACTTCGCGCAGATCGTCGGCGACCACGTCTACCTGGACTACCTTTATGTCCTGACCGTCGCCGACATCAACGCGACCAACCCGAGCCTGTGGAACTCCTGGCGCGCCAGCCTGTTGCGCCAGCTCTACACCGAGACCAAGCGCGCCCTGCGCCGCGGTCTGGAAAACCCGGTGGACCGCGAAGAGCAGATTCGCCAGACCCAGAGCGCCGCCCTGGATATCCTGGTGCGTGCCGGCACCGACCCGGACGATGTCGAACAGCTCTGGTCGCAACTGGGCGATGACTACTTCCTGCGTCACACCGCCGGCGATGTCGCCTGGCACAGCGACGCGATCCTGCAGCAGCCGGCCGATGGCGGCCCGCTGGTACTGATCAAGGAAACCACCCAGCGCGAATTCGAAGGCGGCACGCAGATCTTTATCTACGCCCCGGACCAGCACGACTTCTTCGCCGTGACCGTGGCCGCGATGGACCAGCTCAATCTGAACATCCATGACGCCCGGGTCATCACCTCCAGCAGCCAATTCACCCTCGATACCTACATCGTGCTGGACAACGACGGCGGCTCCATCGGCGACAACCCGAAGCGCATCAAGCAGATCCGCGACGGCCTGACCGAGGCCCTGCGCAACCCGGACGACTACCCAACCATTATCCAGCGCCGGGTCCCGCGCCAGCTCAAGCACTTCGCCTTTGCGCCCCAGGTCACCATCCACAACGACGCCCAGCGCCCGGTCACGGTGCTGGAGCTGAGTGCGCCGGACCGCCCCGGGCTGCTGGCGCGGATCGGCAAGATCTTCCTGGAGTTCGACCTGTCGCTGCAGAACGCCAAGATCGCCACCCTCGGCGAGCGGGTCGAAGACGTGTTCTTCATCACCGACGCCGACAACCAACCGCTGTCCGACCCGCAGCTGTGCAGCCGATTGCAGGACGCCATCGTCGAACAACTGAGCGTCAACGCCGAACCGCCCCCTGAAACGATGCGCCTGAGTATCTGAATAAATGCTTTCCTGTGGGAGCGGGCTTGCCCGCGATGCGTCAGTCCAAACACATCGCCGGCGACTGACACACCGTCATCGCCGGCAAGCCCGCTGCCACACTTGATCTGCCGCGCCCGGCAGGCCGCATGCCTACAACTGAATTGAACGAGACTGTCCATGAACAACGCCCTGAACCAGTTGCAGCCCTACCCGTTCGAGAAACTCCGCGCCCTGCTTGGCAGCGTGACGCCGAACGCGGACAAGCGGCCGATCGCCCTGTCCATCGGCGAACCGAAGCACCGCTCGCCAGCATTTGTCGCCGAGGCCCTGAGCGCCAACCTGGAACAGATGGCCGTGTACCCGACCACCCTCGGGGTGCCGGCCCTGCGTGAAGCCATCGCCGGCTGGTGCGAGCGGCGTTTCGGCGTGCCGAGCGGCTGGATCGACCCGGCGCGCAACGTGCTGCCGGTCAACGGCACCCGCGAGGCACTGTTCGCCTTTACCCAGACCGTGGTCAACCGTGGCGACGACGCCCTGGTGGTCAGCCCCAACCCGTTCTATCAGATCTACGAAGGCGCGGCGTTCCTCGCCGGGGCCAAGCCGCACTATCTGCCCTGCCTGGACGAGAACGGCTTCAACCCGGACTTCGAGGCCGTGCCGACGGAGATCTGGCAGCGTTGCCAGATCCTCTTCCTGTGCTCGCCAGGCAACCCGACCGGTGCGCTGATTCCGCTGGAGACCTTGAAAAAGCTGATCGCTCTGGCCGACGAGCACGACTTCGTGATCGCCGCCGATGAGTGCTACAGCGAGCTCTACTTCGATGAGCAGACCCCGCCGCCGGGCCTGCTCAGCGCCTGCGTGGCGCTGGGCCGCAAGGACTTCAAGCGTTGCGTGGTGTTCCACAGCCTGTCCAAGCGCTCCAACCTGCCGGGGCTGCGTTCGGGTTTTGTCGCCGGTGACGCGGATATTCTCAAAGCCTTCCTGCTGTATCGCACCTACCACGGCTGCGCGATGCCGGTGCAAACGCAACTGGCCAGCGTGGCGGCCTGGAACGACGAAGTGCATGTGCGGGCCAATCGTGCGCTGTACCGGGAGAAGTTTGATGCGGTGCTGGAGATCCTGGCGCCGGTGCTGGATGTGCGGCGGCCGGATGGCAGCTTCTACCTGTGGCCGAATGTGCAGGGCGATGATGCGGCGTTCTGCCGCGATCTGTTTGCCGAGGAGCATGTGACCGTGGTGCCGGGCTCCTATCTGTCCCGCGAAGTCGACGGCGTCAATCCGGGGGCTGGTCGCGTGCGCATGGCCCTGGTTGCGCCACTGGCCGAATGCGTCGAAGCCGCCGAGCGGATTCGCGCGTTCATCCAGCGCCGCAAATAACCTGTAGCAGCAGGCTTGCCGGCGATGAAGCCGTTGGGCCCTTGTGGGAGCGGAGCTTGCCCGCGAAGAGGCCCGCGATGCCGCTAAGGACATCCCGACAAGCTCCGCTCCCACGGCACCGTGACACCCCGGGCTATTTCACCGAGCCGAGGTTCGCCTCGCTCAGATCCAGCTCCGCCAGCACCTCGCGCAACACATCGTCGCCGATCTGATGCTGGCGACTGAGCCGGTACAACTCCAGGCGCTGCGCCCGCAGTGCCCTCAGCCGCAAGCGGCGGTCCAACTGGTCCATCTGGAATGCCAACGCCTGAGCTTCGGCGGAGTCGTTGAACACCTCCAACTGATGCCGGTATTCGGCCATCAACTGCGCTTTCAACTCGGTCGCCAACGCTGCCTGGGTCGCATCCTGAGTAGCGTCCTGAGTCATGTCCTGCGGCGCAGCCAGTTCCTCGGTCTCCAGCGCATGGATCGCCGCTTCGGCGGTTTTCTTCCAGGCTTCGCGCACTTCGCCGCGATGTTTGTCATCCTGACTCTTCGGCAAGTCGCGCAACAGCAGCGGCAAGGCAATGCTGGCGGCCGCCAAAGACAACAGAATCACCCCCGCGGCAATGAAAATCAGCAAATCACGCTCGGGAAAATCCACCCCAGGCGCAATCAGCAGCGGCACCGACATCACGCCCGCCAGCGTCACCGCCCCGCGCACGCCGCCCACCGTCAGCAACCAGCAGGAACGCCCCTTGGCCATGCCCGACAATGGGCTTTTGCCACGCCAGCCCCGCAGCAGCTCGGACAAACGCCAAATGCTGTGCACCCAGATAAACCGCAACGCCACCAGCGCCAGAAAGATCGCCAGCACCTCCAGGCAGCGATAGAGCAAGGTCGGCCACAACGAAGGCTGATGACTGACGACCGCCTTGACGATGTCCGGCAACTGCAAGCCCAGCAGCAGGAAGATCAGCCCGTTGAAGGCGAACTCCAGCAGCGACCAGACACTGCGGTTGAGCAACCGCGTGCTGGTCTGGCGCGGCAGCAGGTCGAGCCAGCTCTGCATCATCCCCGCCGCCACCGCCGACAGAATCCCCGAGACCTCGAGACGCTCGGCCAACACATAGGCGGCGAACGGCAACAGCAACATGAACACCACGTGGGTCGCCGGATCGTCCCAACCGCGAGCGATCATCCAGACCCGAAAGCGCCCCACCAGCCAGCTCAGCGCCACGCCGACGGCCAAGCCACCGACCGCCACCAGAACAAAGGTCAGGCTCGCATTGGCCAGGGAAAAGGCACCGGTCACGGCCGCCGCCAGGGCGAACTTGAAGGTCACCAGGCCCGACGCATCGTTCATCAGCGCCTCGCCCTGGAGCATATGCATCAGCGGTGTCGGTAGACGGTTTTGGGCAATGGCGGACACCGCCACCGCGTCGGTCGGCGACAACACCGCCGCCAAGGCGAACGCCACGGGCAAGGGGATGGCCGGCAGCAGCCAGTGAATGAAATAGCCAGCGCCGACCACCGTGAACAACACCAGCCCCACGGCCAGGGTCAGGATCGGCCCGCGCAGGCGCCACAACTCGCGCTTGGGCATGCGCCAACCGTCAGAAAACAGCAACGGCGGCAGAAACAGGAACAGAAACAGCTCCGGGTCCAGCGCCACATGCAGACCCAGGGTCGGCCAGGCCAGCAAGGCCCCCGCGGCAATCTGCACCAAGGGCAGCGGCAGCGGAATCACCCGCCAGAGCAAACGCGAGACGCCGACCAGCATCAGCAAAATCAGGACGGTGTAGGCCGTCTGCATAAAAAGCATTCCCAATCGTTTAAAACAGATCGCTGGCAACAGCTTGCCGTCGAAGTGCCATATTAGCCGCTTAAGCTGCCACCCGGACGCTGCACCAAAGTCGCAGTCGGCAGGGGAAGATGTAACCGCACACGACTAAGACGCCTAAGCGGCCCGGTCATGGCATAATCTTCAACCTTTCATCCCTCGCATCTCCAAAGGGGAGGCAATTGCTGTGACTGCTCCGAGCAAAACGTTGCACCTTTTCGGAATCAAGGCGTGCGACACCATGAAAAAGGCCCGTACCTGGCTCGACGAGCAAGCCGTGCCCTACACGTTCCATGACTACAAGACCGCCGGTATCGACCGCGAACACCTGACCCAGTGGTGCAACGAGCACGGCTGGCAAGTGGTGCTGAACCGCGCCGGAACCACCTTTCGCAAACTCGACGACGAACGTAAAGCCGATCTCGACCAGGCGAAAGCGATTGAACTGATGCTGGCACAACCCTCGATGATCAAGCGCCCGGTGCTTGATCTCGGTGACCGAACCCTGATTGGCTTCAAGCCAGATAGCTATGCGGCGGCCCTCAACTGAGCCAGAGCGCTCAAGGCCCCCACTCATTTTGCAAGAGGTAACTGCATGTCCACTACTCCGTTCAGCCTGGGCTTCGGCGTTGGCACCCAGAATCGTCAAGGTGCCTGGCTGGAAGTTTTCTACGCCCAACCCCTGCTTCAGCCTTCGGCCGAGCTGGTCGCCGCCATCGCGCCGATCCTCGGTTACACCGGCGGCAACCAGGCGATCACCTTCAGCACCGCCCAGGCCTCGCAACTGGCCGAGGCCCTGAAAAGTGTCGACGCCGCCCAGGCTGCCCTGCTGACCCGTCTGGCCGAAAGCCACAAGCCGTTGGTCGCGACCCTGCTGGCTGAAGATGCCCAGCTGACTTCCACCCCCGAGGCCTACCTCAAGCTGCACCTGCTCTCCCACCGCCTGGTCAAGCCCCACGGCCTGAGCCTGGCGGGCGTGTTCCCGCTGCTGCCGAACGTGGCCTGGACCAGCCAGGGCGCCATCGACCTGTCGGAACTGGCCGCGCATCAACTGGAAGCGCGCCTGCGTGGCGAGCTGCTGGAAGTGTTCTCGGTGGACAAGTTCCCGAAAATGACCGACTACGTGGTCCCGAGCGGCGTGCGTATCGCTGACAGCGCGCGGATCCGCCTGGGCGCCTACATCGGCGAAGGCACCACCGTGATGCACGAAGGCTTCGTCAACTTCAACGCTGGCACCGAAGGCCCGGGCATGATCGAAGGCCGCGTTTCGGCGGGTGTCTTTGTCGGCAAGGGTTCGGACCTGGGCGGCGGTTGCTCGACCATGGGCACCCTGTCCGGTGGCGGCAATATCGTCATCAAGGTCGGCGAAGGTTGCCTGATCGGTGCCAACGCCGGTATCGGCATTCCGTTGGGCGACCGCAATACCGTGGAATCGGGCCTGTACGTGACTGCCGGGACCAAGGTCGCGCTGCTCGACGAAAACAACCAGTTGGTCAAGGTGCTCAAGGCCCGCGACCTGGCCGGCCTGCCGGACCTGCTGTTCCGTCGCAACTCGGAAACCGGTGCGGTGGAATGCAAGAGCCATAAGTCGGCCATTGCACTGAACGAAGCCCTGCACGCGCATAACTAAGCAGGATTGCTGTAGGCCGTGCGACAGGATCAATTGTAGGAGCCGGCTTGCTGGCGATGGCGTCTGTAAGGCCGCCTTCGCGGGCAAGCTCCGCTCCCACAAGAGATTTGTGCCATGCACAAAGATTGTGCCCGGCGCCGAACTGTGGGAGCGGAGCTTGCCCGCGAAGAGGCCCTCAAGGTCGCAAAAGAACTTCGCGAACCAGACCGATACCTACAGGTTTTGCGTACCCCGCCCATGCTAACCAGGGCCGAACACCATGTTGATACCTTCCCCCTGGCGCGCCGATTTCCCGGCCATCGCCGCCCTGCAACGGCAAGACCAGGTCTACCTGGACAGCGCCGCCACCACCCAGAAGCCCCAGGCATTGATCGATGCCCTGGCGCACTATTACAGCAACGGTGCGGCCAATGTGCACCGTGCCCAACACCTGCCCGGCGCCCACGCCACCCAGGCCTTCGAGGACAGTCGGAGCAAGACGGGCCAGTGGCTCAACGTCGGCAATAGCGGACAGATCGTCTTCACCCACGGCGCCACCTCGGCGCTGAATCTCCTGGCCTACGGCCTGGAAGCGCTTTTCCAACCCGGCGACGAGATCGTTATCAGCGCCCTGGAGCATCACGCCAATCTGCTGCCCTGGCAGCAACTGGCCCAGCGCCGGGGACTGCGACTGGTGGTCCTGCCGATCAGCGACAGCGGCCTGATCGACCTGGAGGCCGCCCGCCCGTTGATCGGCCCGCGGACCCGTCTGCTGGCGGTCAGCCAGTTGTCCAATGTGCTCGGCGCCTGGCAACCGTTGGCGCCGTTGCTGGCACTGGCCCGCTCGTTCAACGCGCTGAGCGTGGTCGACGGCGCCCAGGGCGTGGTCCACGGTCGTCACGACGTCCAGGCACTGGGCTGCGATTTTTATGTATTTTCCAGTCACAAGCTCTACGGCCCGGATGGCGTCGGCGTGCTCTATGGCCGACACGAAGCCCTGAGCCAGCTGCGCCACTGGCAATTCGGCGGCGAGATGGTGCTGGACGCGGACTATCAACAGGCCAGCTTCCGCCCTGCCCCATTGGGCTTCGAAGCCGGAACACCAGCGATTGCCAGCGTCATCGGCCTCGGCGCGACCCTCGACTATTTGGCCGGCCTCGACCAGACGGCCGTCTCGGCCCATGAAGCGGCGCTGCATGCCCACCTGTTGCAAGGTTTGAAAGTTCGCAAGGGCATCCGTCTGCTGGGCGAGCCGCAGTTGGCGCTGGCCAGTTTCGTCGTCGACGGTGTGCACAACGCCGATCTGGCGCACCTGCTGACCGAACAGGGGATTGCCGTGCGCGCCGGACATCATTGCGCGATGCCACTGATGAAACAGCTTGGGCTGGCGGGCGCGATCCGCGTATCGCTGGGGTTGTACAACGACTCGGAAGATCTGGAGCGTTTTTTCGAGGCGCTGGATCAGGCGCTGGAGTTGTTGCGATGAGCTTGCCCGATGAGGCGCTGCTGGTGCTGGAAAACTTCCGGCATCTGGCGGGCTGGGAACAACGGGCGCGTCTGCTGATGCAATGGGGCGAGCGCTTGCCGCCCTTGAGCGACGCCGACAAGACCGAGGCCAACCGCGTGCACGGTTGCGAAAGCCAGGTGTGGTTGACCGGGCACTTGCAAGACGGTCAGTGGCAGTTTGCCGCGAGCAGCGATGCGCGAATGATTCGCGGGCTGGTAGCGCTGTTGCTGGTGCGGGTCAATGGTCTGAGCGCCGGCGAGTTGCAGCAGGTCGACCTGCCGGACTGGTTCAACCAGCTTGGCCTGTCCCGGCAATTGTCGCCGTCGCGCAGCAACGGCCTGAATGCCGTGCTGCAGCGGATGCGTGAATTAACCCAATCCTGAAAACCCCACAAACCTGTAGGAGCAAGCTTGCTCGCGATCGGGCGCGTAGCGGCCGCAATTCGCTTGACTCGGCGTGTCAGAAAAACTGCGTTCTGAGGTTTTACGACTGCTGCGCAGCCGATCGCGAGCAAGCTTGCGCCTACACAGTACGACGTCGCCCATCAGTTCCGGGAACGACACAAATACCCAGACGACCTTCCTTATTGCGGCTTGAGCCGATCCGCCGGACGGCGCATACCGGCGACGATCTTGTCCACCGCCTTGGTCGCCGCGACCATGCCGAAGGTCGCCGTGACCATCATCACCGCGCCGAAACCACCGGCGCAGTCCAGTTTCACCCCATCGCCGACAAAACTCTTCTGCAGGCAGATGCTGCCATCCGGCTTGGGATAACGCAGTTGCTCGGTGGAAAACACACACGGCACGCTGTAATGGCGGGTCACCGTGCGGGAAAAACCGTAGTCACGACGCAGGGTCGAACGCACTTTCGAGGCCAGGGGATCATTGAAGGTACGGTTCAGATCGCACACCTGGATCAACGTCGGATCGATCTGCCCACCGGCACCGCCCGTGGTGATGATCTGGATCTTGCGCCGCTTGCACCAGGCGATCAGCGCCGCCTTGGCATTGACGCTGTCGATGCAGTCGATCACGCAGTCGATATCCGGGGTGATGTATTCGGCCATGGTCTCGCGGGTGACGAAATCGGTCACCGCGTGAACTCGACAGTCCGGGTTGATGCCCTTCAGGCGCTCGGCCATCACCTCGACCTTGGCCCGACCCACGGTGCTGTCCAGGGCATGCAACTGACGGTTGCTGTTGCTGACGCAGACATCATCCAGGTCGAACAGCGAGATCTCGCCGACACCGCAACGGGCAATGGCTTCGGCCGCCCAGGAACCGACACCGCCGACGCCGACGATCGCCACATGGGCGGCCTTCAGCCGTTCCAGGCCTTCAATGCCATACAACCGGGCGACGCCGGCAAACCGCGGATCTTCTGCACTCATGACCATTACCCCAAAAACCGGCGCGCATTATAGGGCCGGGCGCGGGCCGAGGGCAGCTTTAGCCTATGAATGGCTGCCGACGAGCGTTAAATCACAACGCTTTGACGAGAATAGAGCTACAAAGAATCCGGAAAGAACTTAAGTCATGCGTTATTGCCCAATGTCCGCGCACACTCCACGGTACTGTACGGTCGACGGATAGCAAGTGTAGGATGCGCGCCGCTCTGTTCCCTGTTCTAGCCCTTTTCGGAACCCGAAATACCTATGTCATCGCGTAAATTTGGACTCAACCTGGTCGTGGTGCTGGCAATTGCCGCACTATTCACCGGTTTCTGGGCGCTGATCAACCGCCCGGTTTCGGCGCCTGACTGGCCCGAGCAGATCGCCGGCTTCTCCTACTCGCCTTTCCAGCAGGGACAATTCCCACAGAAAGAGCAGTATCCGACCGACGATGATATGCGTCGCGACCTGGAGATCATGAGTAAGCTGACGGATAACATCCGTATCTACTCGGTCGACGGCACCCTCCAGGATATTCCCAAGCTCGCCGAAGAGTTCGGCCTGCGGGTCACCCTGGGGATCTGGATCAGCCCGGACCAGGAACGCAACGAGCGCGAAATCACCCGCGCCATTGAACTGGCCAACACCAGCCGCAGTGTCGTGCGCGTGGTGGTCGGTAACGAGGCGATCTTCCGCAAGGAAATCACCGCCAAGGAACTGGCCGTGCTGCTCGACCGCGTGCGCGCCGCCGTCAAGGTGCCGGTGACCACCTCGGAACAGTGGCATATCTGGGAACGCAACCCGGAACTGGTCAAGCACGTCGACCTGATCGCCGCGCACATCCTGCCCTATTGGGAATCTATCCCGATGGACAAGGCCGGCCAGTACGTGCTGGACCGCGCCCGCGAACTCAAGCGCATGTTCCCGAAAAAACCCCTGCTGCTCTCGGAAGTCGGCTGGCCGAGCAATGGCCGCATGCGGGGCGGTGCCGATGCAACCCAGGCCGACCAGGCCATTTACCTGCGCACCCTGGTCAACAAGCTTAACCGCCAGGGCTTCAACTACTTCGTGATCGAAGCCTTCGACCAGCCGTGGAAAGCCAGCGACGAGGGTTCCGTGGGCGCCTACTGGGGCGTGTTCAACGCCGCGCGCCAGCAGAAGTTCAACTTCGAAGGCCCGGTGGTGGCAATCCCGCAATGGCGCGTACTGGCCATCGGTTCGGTGGTCCTGGCGCTGCTCTCGCTGACCCTGCTGATGATCGACGGCTCGGCCCTGCGCCAGCGCGGGCGGACCTTCCTGACCTTTACCGCGTTCCTCTGCGGTTCGGTGCTGGTGTGGATCGGCTACGACTACAGCCAGCAATACAGCACCTGGTTCAGCCTGACGGTGGGTTTCCTGCTGGCCATCGGTGCCTTGGGCGTGTTTATCGTCCTGCTGACCGAGGCCCACGAACTGGCCGAGGCGGTCTGGACCCACAAGCGCCGGCGTGAATTCCTGCCGGTGGAAGGCGACTCGGACTACCGGCCGAAGGTCTCGATCCACGTGCCGTGCTACAACGAGCCGCCAGAGATGGTCAAACAGACCCTCGACGCCCTCGCGGCCCTCGATTACCCGGACTACGAAGTCCTGATCATCGACAACAACACCAAGGACCCGGCGGTCTGGGAACCGGTGCAGGCCTACTGCGAAACCCTCGGTCCGCGCTTCCGCTTCTTCCACGTCGCGCCACTGGCCGGTTTCAAGGGCGGGGCACTGAACTACCTGATCCCGCACACCGCCAAGGACGCCGAAGTCATCGCGGTGATCGACTCGGACTACTGCGTCGATCGCAACTGGCTCAAGCACATGGTGCCGCACTTCGCCGATCCGAAGATCGCCATCGTGCAGTCGCCACAGGACTACCGCGACCAGAACGAAAGCACCTTCAAGAAGCTCTGCTACTCGGAATACAAGGGTTTCTTCCATATCGGCATGGTCACCCGCAACGACCGCGACGCGATCATCCAGCACGGCACCATGACCATGACCCGGCGTTCGGTCCTGGAAGAACTGGGCTGGGCCGACTGGTGCATCTGCGAAGACGCCGAACTGGGCCTGCGGGTCTTCGAAAAAGGTCTGTCGGCGGCTTATCACCACAACAGTTACGGCAAGGGCCTGATGCCCGATACCTTTATCGACTTCAAGAAACAGCGTTTCCGCTGGGCCTACGGCGCGATCCAGATCATCAAGCGGCACACCGCCAGCCTGCTGCGCGGCAAGGACACCGAACTGACCCGTGGTCAGCGCTATCACTTCCTCGCGGGCTGGCTGCCGTGGGTCGCCGATGGCATGAACATCTTCTTCACCGTTGGTGCCCTGCTCTGGTCGGCGGCGATGATCATCGTGCCGCAACGGGTCGATCCGCCGCTGTTGATCTTCGCAATCCCGCCCTTGGCGCTGTTCGTGTTCAAGGTCGGCAAGATCCTGTTCCTCTACCGTCGCGCGGTCGGGGTGAACATGAAGGATGCCTTCGCCGCGGCACTGGCTGGGCTGGCCTTGTCCCACACCATCGCCAAGGCGGTGCTGTACGGTTTCTTCACCAGCAGCATCCCGTTCTTCCGCACACCGAAAAACGCCGACAACCACGGCTTCTGGGTGGCGATTTCGGAGGCCCGGGAAGAGATGTTCATCATGCTGCTGTTGTGGGCCGCGGCGCTGGGGATCTTCCTGGTGCAGGGCTTGCCGAGCAACGACATGCGCTTCTGGGTGGTGATGTTGCTGGTACAGTCGCTGCCGTACCTGGCGGCGCTGATCATGGCCTTCGTCTCGTCGCTGCCGAAACCGGCCGGCGAGCCGGAGCCGGCCGCAGTCGCATAAACGCGATGTACAACACGAAACGGCGGCCTGCGGGCCGCCGTTTTGCTTTAAGATATCTCCCCTTTGCGCGCCCCTACCCGTGTAGGAGCCGGCTTGCCGGCGATCCAGGCGACGCGGTGATCCTGGTTAACCGCGTCGCTCAAATCGCCAGCAAGCTGGCTCCTACAAAAAAAGCACCGGAGCTTTCCCATGACGGCCCACGCCGACCTTTCGCCGACCTTGCAACTCGCTTGCGAGCTGATCCGCCGCCCTTCCGTGACCCCGGTCGATGCCGACTGCCAGAAACTGATGATGCAGCGCCTGGGCGACGCCGGTTTCAAGCTCGAGCCGATGCGTATCGAAGACGTCGATAACTTCTGGGCCAGCCATGGCCGGCATGAAGGCCCGGTGCTGTGTTTCGCCGGTCACACCGACGTGGTCCCCACCGGTCCCGTGCAGGCCTGGCAGAACGATCCGTTCGATGCCTTGATCGACGGGCACGGCATGCTCTGTGGGCGCGGCGCGGCCGACATGAAAGGCAGCCTGGCAGCGATGCTGGTGGCCGCCGAGCGTTTTGTCGCCGACTACCCGGATCATCGCGGTTCGGTCGCCTTCCTGATCACCAGCGACGAAGAAGGCCCGGCCCACCACGGCACCAAGGCCGTGGTCGAGCGCCTGGCCGCGCGTAAAGAGCGCCTGGACTGGTGCATCGTCGGCGAACCGTCGAGCACCACCCTGGTCGGTGACGTGGTGAAAAACGGCCGTCGCGGTTCCCTCGGCGCCCGGCTCACCGTGCGTGGCGTACAAGGCCATGTGGCCTACCCACACCTGGCGAAGAACCCGATCCACCTGGCCGCCCCGGCCCTGGCCGAACTGGCCGCCGAGCACTGGGACGACGGCAACGCCTTCTTCC
Source organism: Pseudomonas sp. GW821-FHT04D07 (assembly GCF_059420225.1). Classification (NCBI taxonomy): domain Bacteria; kingdom Pseudomonadati; phylum Pseudomonadota; class Gammaproteobacteria; order Pseudomonadales; family Pseudomonadaceae; genus Pseudomonas; species Pseudomonas sp. GW821-FHT04D07. The sequence continues at coordinate 152,378 of NZ_JBWKTH010000001.1, read as the reverse complement.
CGCCCACCAGCTTCCAGATTTCCAACCTCAACTCGGGGACCGGCGCGACCAACGTGATCGCTGGCGAACTGGTGGCGCTGTTCAACTTCCGTTTCTCCACCGAGTCCACGGTCGAAGGCCTGCAACAGCGGGTCGCGGCGATCCTCGACAAGCACGGCCTGGACTGGCATGTGGAATGGGCGCTGTCCGGCCTGCCGTTCCTGACCGAGCCGGGCGCGCTGCTCGATGCGGTGTCGGCGAGCATCAAGAGCATCACCGGACGCGAGACCCAGGCCTCCACCAGTGGCGGCACCTCCGACGGGCGCTTTATCGCCACCCTCGGCACCCAGGTGGTCGAGCTGGGCCCGGTCAACGCGACCATCCACCAGGTCAACGAGCGGGTCCTGGCCAGCGACCTCGACGTGCTGACCGAAATCTACTACCAGACCCTGATCAAGTTGCTTGCCTGATGCTCACCTGCCCTCTCTGCAGCGCGCCCCTGGGCGCGGTCGACAACGGCGTGGCGTGCCCGCTCGGACATCGTTTCGACCGGGCACGCCAGGGTTACCTGAACCTGTTGCCAGTGCAGCACAAGAACAGCCGCGACCCGGGCGACAACCTGGCCATGGTCGAAGCCCGACGGGATTTCCTCAACGCCGGCCACTACGCGCCGGTGGCCCGCCGCCTGGCGGAGCTGGCCGCCGAACGCGCGCCGGGACGCTGGGTCGATATCGGCTGCGGCGAGGGCTACTACACGGCGCAGTTGGCCGAGGCCATGCCCACGGCTGACGGCTATGCGCTGGATATCTCCCGCGAGGCGGTCAAGCGCGCCTGTCGGCGCAACCCGCAACTGACCTGGTTGATCGCCAGCATGGCGCGGGTGCCATTGGCCGACGCCAGCTGCCAGTTCATCGCCAGCGTGTTCAGCCCGCTGGACTGGCAGGAAGCCAAACGCCTGCTGAGCCCCGGTGGCGGCCTGATGAAAGTCGGACCGACCAGCGGCCATCTGATGGAACTGCGCGAGCGTCTGTACGATGAAGTGCGCGAGTACACCGACGACAAGCACCTGGCCCTGGTGCCGGCGGGCATGGCGCTGCAACACAGCGAAGTGCTGGAGTTCAAGCTGAGCCTGGCCAGCGCCCAGGACCGCGCGAACCTGCTGGCCATGACCCCTCACGGCTGGCGGGCCAGCGCCGAGCGCCGGGCACAGGTCATCGAACAGCCGGAGCCGTTCGAGGTCAGCGTGTCGATGCGCTACGATTACTTCGTTTTGCAATAACCCCACTCTTCATGGCCTTGGACACCGGTTCAAGGCCGACAAAATCCGCGAATGGATTTTTCGAACAACCGCAGCGAGGATTTCCATGCGCCAGCCCGATATCGAGATTTACCTCAAGGACGACGACGTCGATCACAAGGCCGTTGCCGCCTGGCTCGGCGCCGCGCTGGGCCCTTGCAGCGACTGGGTCCAGAAAGGCCAGACCTGGAAGTGCCAGGCCGGCAATGTGCCGGTGACCTGGCTGCCCAAGGCCGTGGGCAAATGGAACAGCCTGTACCTGGAAAGCGACCAGACGCCGTGGGACGACGACATCGCCTGCGCCCGCGCCGCCTTTGCCGCGCTGAACGTGGAAGTGCGTTGCGCCCCGGGCAGTTGGGTCGAGGAAGAAGGCGAGGAGACGGCCGATCGCTGGATCCGCATCAGCGCCGATGGCGAAGAAGAAATCACCTGGCGTACGGCATAGCACTGGCAGGCAAACCCGGGGCTTGGCGGTATTCTGCGGTGAAACACCGAACCTGTAGGAGCTGGCTTGCCAGCGATGGCGTCCGCAAGATCAATGCAAGACTCACTGGCCTCATCGCCGGCAAGCCGGCTCCCACAATGACCGCGTTGACCGTAACGGCCAATCCACGGTCGGCGTCGATTGAAGACTGGTCTTACAGCCCCACCACATCCTCGGCCTGCAGGCCTTTCTGGCCTTCCACCACCGCGTATTCCACCTGCTGCCCTTCCGCCAGGGAGCGGTGACCTTCGCCACGAATCGCGCGGTAGTGCACAAACACATCCGCCCCGTCTTCGCGCTGAATAAAGCCGTAGCCCTTGGCATCGTTGAACCACTTCACATTGCCTGTCTCGCGAGTTGCCATGAATCCGTACTCCGTCTTGTTATTGTGGGGAGAGGCCCGGCTCGACGGGCCCTGCCTGCTGCGTCGCCAGAACATCATGCTGCGCGGATAAATCCTACCGTCCACGGCGAACGACCGAGTATAAGACAGGTCAAAAAACTCTCAATCAATATTAGTTCGCCGCGTTTTTGCCGATCTTTGACGAATACGGCACACTAGCCATACCGAGCAAACGCTCGGTTCAATCCACTAGCCTGCAGAAGCCGTATGACCCGTTCCCCGTTCCGCCGCCTCGTGTTTGGTACCTTGCGCCGCCTCTTGTACCTGTGGGTGCGCTCGGAGACGATCAACCAGTCGTCGCTGACCCTCGACCTCGACCGCAGCCGGCCGGTGTTCTACGTCCTGCAATCGCCGTCGCTGACCGACCTCGCCGTGGTCGACCGCGAATGCACCAAGGCCGGCCTGCCGCGTCCGGTACTGCCGGTGTCCGTCGGCTCGCTGCTGGAACCGGCGGCGTTCTTCTACCTGACCCCCGAGCCTGACTGGCTCGGCCGCCAGGACAAGCGCGGCGCGCCACCGACCCTGACCCGTCTGGTCAGCGCCTTGAGCGAGAACCCCGCCGAAGATGCGCTGATCATCCCGGTCAGCGTGTTCTGGGGGCAGTCGCCGGACAGTGAGTCGAGCCCCTGGAAACTGCTGTTCGCCGACAGCTGGGCGGTCACCGGGCGCCTGCGCCGCCTGCTGAGCATCCTGATTCTCGGGCGCAAGACCCGCGTGCAGTTCTCCGCGCCGATCCACCTGCGCGGCCTGATCGAACACAACAAGGGCCATGAACGCACCGTGCGCATGGCCCAGCGGATCCTGCGGGTGCACCTGCGCAACCTCAAGGCCGCGGTGATCGGCCCGGACATCTCGCACCGGCGCAACCTGGTCAAGGGCCTGGTCAACGAACCGATGGTGCGCCAGGCCATCCTCGAAGAAGCCCAGCGCGAGAACATCTCCGTGGACAAAGCCCAGGCCCAGGCCCTGCGCTACGGCAACGAGATCGCCTCGGACTACACCTATACCGCGATCCGCTTCCTCGAAGTGGTGCTGAGCTGGTTCTGGAACAAGATCTACGACGGCATCAAGGTCAACCATATCGAGGGCGTGCAGGCCGTGGCCCAGGGCCATGAAGTCATCTACGTGCCCTGCCACCGCAGCCATATCGATTACCTGCTGCTGTCCTACCTGCTGTTTCGCAACGGCCTGACCCCACCGCACATCGCCGCCGGGATCAACCTCAACATGCCGGTGATCGGCAGCCTGCTACGGCGCGGCGGGGCGTTCTTCATGCGCCGCACCTTCAAGGGCAACCCGCTCTACACCGCGGTGTTCAACGAATACCTGCACACCCTGTTCACCAAGGGCTTCCCGGTGGAGTACTTCGTTGAGGGCGGCCGCTCGCGCACCGGGCGCATGCTGCGGCCGAAGACCGGCATGCTGGCCATCACCCTGCGCAGCTTCCTGCGTTCCTCGCGCATGCCGATCGTCTTCATCCCGGTGTATATCGGCTACGAGCGCGTGCTGGAGGGTCGCACCTACCTGGGCGAACTGCGCGGCGCGAGCAAGAAGAAAGAATCGATCTTCGACATTTTCAAGGTCATCGGCGCACTCAAGCAGCGCTTCGGCCAGGTCGCGGTCAACTTCGGCGAGCCGATCAAGCTGGCCGAGTTCCTCGACCAGGAACAACCGGACTGGCGTGCCCAGGAACTGGGCCCGCAATTCCGCCCGGCCTGGCTCAACGAAACCACCAACCGTCTCGGCGAGCGTGTGGCCCGGCACCTGAACGAAGCGGCGGCGATCAACCCGGTGAACCTGGTGGCCCTGGCGTTGCTCTCGACCACGCGCCTGGCCCTCGACGACCGCGCCATGGCCCGGGTGCTCGACCTTTACCTGGCGCTGTTGCGCCGCGTGCCTTACTCGCCGCACACCACCCTGCCGGAAGGCGATGGTCGCGCGCTGATCCAGCACGTCAAGGACATGGACCTGCTGGCCGAGCAAAGCGACGCCCTGGGCAAGATCCTCTACCTGGACGAGCAGAACGCCGTCCTGATGACCTATTACCGCAACAACGTGCTGCATATCTTCGCCCTGCCTTCATTGCTGGCGAGCTTCTTCCAGAGCGCCACGCGCATGAGCCGCGAGCAGATCCTGCGCTACAGCCGCGCGCTCTATCCCTACCTGCAGGCGGAACTGTTTATCCGCTGGTCATTGGAGGAACTCGACGCGGTGATCGACCAATGGCTGCAAGCCTTTGTCGAACAGGGCCTGTTGCGCCTGGAGAACGACGTCTACCTGCGCCCGGCGCCGAGCTCGCGGCACTTCGTACTCTTGACCCTGCTGTCGCGGAGCATCGCCCAGACCCTGCAACGTTTCTACATGGCCATCTCGCTACTGCTCAACAGCGGCCAGCACAGCATCAGCGCCGAGGAGCTGGAAGACCTGTGCACGGTCATGGCCCAGCGCCTGTCGATTCTGCATGGCCTGAACGCCCCGGAGTTTTTCGACAAGAGCCTGTTCCGCCACTTTATCCAGACCCTGCTCGACCTCGATGTGCTGCGCCGCGACGCCGCCGGCAAACTGGGTTATCACGAACTGCTCGGCGAGTTGGCCGAGGGCGCCGCCAAACGGGTACTGCCGGCGGAAATTCGCCTGTCGATCCGTCAAGTGGCCGTGCATCGCAGCGAAGATGCCGCCGAACAAAGCCCCAATTCGGCTCCAGAGGTGGGATAAGGCGAACCACCCTTGTCAGGCTATTCGGTAAAGCAGCAAGGATGCTTCTCGGCCGGTTTTCAAGCGCAAAGGCCCGTGTAGACTCAATCTTGCGTTGCCTTTGACGCGTTCGATAAGGACATCGAGATGACCGCAAAAAACGTCGTGACCGCTGTGTTCCACTTCCCACCGGACTACAGGATCCCGGCCAAGGCCGAAACCCGTATCACCTTGCGCAACCGCTGCAGCGACACCCTGCTGGGGACCTGGACCAGCGCGCAACTTCCCGACCAGTCGCCCTGGCGCTTCACCTTCGAACTGCCGGCGGATCTCAAGCGTAACTGCAAGGTCGAGATCGACATCGACCTGAGTGTCGCCGGCACCTCCCTGCTGCCGGACATCAAGTACAGCTTCCGCTGGCGTCGGGACAACCAGGAAGAAACCTTTCACCTGAGCCCACCGGGGTACCTGTACCTCAGCGCGGCGCTGGTGCCGATGATCGGCACGCAGGACAATACCCTGGCCACCCTGAGGCTGGTCGCCCAGACCGAACCGGGTATTCCAGTGCATGTGCTCAGCGAGGAAATCACCTTCTTCAAGGGCTCCATCCCACGCTACCTGCGCTACGACGTGAACAAGGTCAAGCCGGGCCAGACCTACGAGACCCAGGGCACCTTCGGCAGTCGGCGCAAGTTCACCATGAAGCCCATTCCGCGCACCGTCGTGCTACTGAAAGAGAAACCGCAAAGCCTGATCCTCAGTGCCTGAGTCGCATGCGGCGCCTTTCAAAAACTGACGTTTGTCGATAAATTCGTTAGATTCTTACTGGCTGGCGCCAGGTTTCTTCTGGCGCCACGGATTTCCCCACTGACCCCAACAAGGAAGCTTCCATGCTCCGTCCCTCCCTTCGTCTGGCCGGCTTCTGCGCGGGCCTGCTGATTTCCGTCAACGCCCTGGCCTTGTCCCTCGGCAGTCTTACCCAGGGCGAAGCGTCCGGCGGCCTCAAGGATGCCCTGGCCCAGGGCGCCGTCGCCGCCGTGACCAACCTCGGCAAACCGGGTGGTTTCAGCAACAACCCGGCCGTGAAGATCGAACTGCCGGGCAACCTCGGCAAGGTCGCCAGCAAGATGAAGCAGTTCGGCATGGGCGCCCAGGTTGACCAGTTGGAAGCCAGCATGAACAAGGCCGCGGAAGCCGCCATGCCACAGGCCCAGGCGCTGCTGGTGGATGCGGTGAAGAAGATGACCGTGACCGATGCCAAGGGCATCCTCACCGGTGGCAAGGATTCGGCGACCCAGTACCTGGACAAGACCAGCCGCGAACAGATCCGCGCCAAGTTCCTGCCGATCGTCAAGCAGGCCACCGACCAGGTGGGCCTGGCCAAGCAGTACAACTCGTTCGCCGGGCAGGCGGCGACCCTCGGCGTACTCGACGCCAAGAGTGCCAACGTTGAAAGCTACGTAACGGAAAAGGCCCTGGACGGCCTGTTCAAGATGATCGCCCAGAAGGAAGAAGACATCCGCGCCAACCCGGCGGCGGCGGCTACCAGCCTGGCGAAGAAGGTGTTTGGCGCGCTGTGATGTCACCTGTGGCGCGCCGGCTTGCTGGCGCCCTACAATTCCCCTGTAGGAGCCAGCTTGCTGGCGATAACGGCCGATCAGGCGATGCAAGGCTTACTGGCCTCATCGCCAGCAAGCTGGCTCCTACAGGTCCGGGGCGCTTACTAGGCCGGCTCCGAGCGGCTGCTCTTGATGGACCGTCTTCTTCACCCTGAACCACCCCGCATACAACGCCGGCAGGAACAGCAGGGTCAAGGCCGTCGCCACGATCAGGCCCCCCATGATCGCCACCGCCATCGGCCCGTAGAATACGCTGCGTGACAACGGAATCATCGCCAGCACCGCCGCCAGGGCGGTCAGCACGATGGGTCGGAAACGCCGCACGGTCGCCTCGATGATCGCCTGCCATTGCGACATGCCCGCCCGGATATCCTGCTCGATCTGGTCGACCAGGATCACCGAGTTGCGCATGATCATCCCCGACAAGGCGATAGTCCCGAGCATCGCGACAAACCCGAACGGCTGGTGGAACACCAGCAGGAACAAGGTCACCCCGATCAGGCCCAACGGCGCGGTGAGGAACACCAGCGCCACCCGCGAGAAGCTGCGCAGTTGCAGCATCAACAAGGTCAGCACCACCACGATAAACAGCGGCACGCCGGCATTCACCGAAGCCTGGCCGCGCTCCGAATCCTCCACGGTGCCGCCGACGTCCAGCAGGTAGCCATCCGGCAACTCGGCGCGAATCGGGTCCAGGGTCGGCATGATCTGCTTGACCAGGCTCAGCGGCTGCTCCTGGCCGTAGATATCGGCGCGGATCGTCACGTTCGGCAAGCGGTTGCGGTGCCAGATAATGCCTTCCTCGAAACCGTACTCCAAGGTCGCGATCTGCGACAGCGCCACACTGGTGCCGTTGTCCGTCGGTATCGCCAGGCTCGGCAGTGCCGACAACTGGTTGCGTTCCTGGACAGTGCCGCGCATCAGGATTTCGATCAACTCGTTGTCCTCGCGGTACTGGCTGACGGTCGAACCGGTCAGCGACAACTGCAGGAAGCGCGACAAGTTCGCGGTGCTGACCCCCAACGCCCGGGCACGGTCCTGATCGACGTTCAGGTAGACCACCTTGCTCGGCTCTTCCCAGTCCAGATGCACGTTGGTCACATGCGGGTTCTCACTGACCTTGGCCGCGACCTTGCGCGCCAGGGCACGGACCACCTCGATATGCTCGCCGGTCACCCGGAACTGTACCGGATAGCCCACCGGCGGCCCGTTCTCCAGACGTGTCACCCGGGCCCGTATATCGGCGAACTGCTCATCGAGCACCTTGATCAGCCAGGTACGCAGTGCTTCCCGCTCCTCGATGCTCTTGGCCAGCACGACGAACTGGGCAAAGCTGGTGGCCGGCAATTGCTGGTCCAGCGGCAGGTAGAAACGCGGCGAACCAGTGCCGACATAGGCCACATAGTTATCAATACCGGGGTGATCCTTGAGCAGGGCCTCCAGCCGCGAAACCTGTTCGGTGGTGTTGTTCAGGGACGCACCTTCGGCCAGCTTCAGATCGACCATCAGCTCCAGTCGCCCGGAGGCCGGGAAGAATTGTTGCGGCACAAAGCGGAACAGCAACACCGAGCCGATAAACAGCGCGATAGTCAGCACAATCACGGTTTTACGCCGACGCACGCACCACTCCACCGTGCGTCTGACCCGCTGGTAAAACGGCGTGCCATAAGGGTCCGGTTGCTCGCCGCCGTGTTTGGCGGCATGGATCCTGGCCAAATCCGGCAGCAGTTTTTCCCCCAGATAAGGTACGAACACCACCGCCGCGATCCATGACGCCAGCAGCGCCAGGGTCACCACCTGGAAAATCGAACGGGTGTACTCGCCCGTGCCCGACTGCGCGGTAGCAATCGGCAAGAAGCCGGCGGCGGTGATCAGGGTACCGGTGAGCATCGGGAATGCGGTGCTGGTCCAGGCAAAGCTCGCCGCCTTGAGGCGGTCGAAGCCCTGCTCCATCTTGATCGCCATCATCTCCACGGCGATGATCGCATCGTCCACCAGCAAGCCGAGGGCCAGTACCAGTGCACCGAGGGAAATCTTGTGCAGGCCGATGCCCAGGTAATACATGGCGGCAAAGGTCATCGCCAGCACCAGCGGAATCGCCAGGGCCACCACCATCCCGGTGCGCACGCCGAGGGAGAAGAAACTCACCAGCAGCACGATGACCAGGGCCTCCACCAGCACCTGGACGAACTCGCCGACGCCGCTCTTCACCGCGGCGGGCTGGTCGGAGACCTTGCTCAGTTTCATCCCCGCCGGCAGGCTTTTCTGGATACGCGCGAACTCGGTCTCCAGGGCCTTGCCCAGCACCAGGATATCGCCGCCGTCATTCATCGCCACCGCCAGGCCGATCGCGTCTTCCCCCATGAAACGCATGCGCGGTGCCGGGGGATCGTTGAAGCCGCGATGGACATCGGCGACATCGCTGATCCGGAAGGTGCGATCGCCCACGCGAATCGGGAAGCTCCTGATCTCGTCGACCGTTTTGAAGTTACCGCTGACCCGCAATTGCACGCGCTCGGTCGGGGTCTCGAAGAAGCCGGCGGTGGACACCGCATTCTGCTCTTGCAGGGCTTGTTGCACGGCGGTCAGCGGCAGGCCGAGGGTGGCCAGCTTGACGTTGGACAGCTCGATCCAGACCTTTTCGTCCTGCAAACCGAGCAGGTCGACCTTGCCCACGTCCTTGACCCGCTGCAACTGGATCTGGACACGGTCGGCGTAGTCCTTGAGCACCGCATAATCGAAACCTTCGCCGGTCAGGGCGTAGATATTGCCGAAGGTGGTGCCGAACTCATCGTTGAAGAATGGCCCCTGGATGTCCGGCGGCAAGGTCTGGCGGATATCGCCGATTTTCTTCCGGACCTGGTACCAGAGGTCGGGAATCTGTGAAGAGTGCATCGAATCCCTGGCCATGAACGTCACCTGGGATTCGCCCGGCCGGGAAAAGGACACAATCCGCTCGTACTCGCCGGTCTCCATCAGCTTCTTTTCGATGCGTTCAGTGACCTGCCGCGAAACTTCCTGGGCCGTGGCCCCCGGCCAGTTGGTCTTGATGACCATGGCCTTGAAGGTGAACGGCGGGTCTTCGCTCTGCCCCAGCTTGGTGTAGGACAACGCGCCGACTACCGCCAGCAGGATCATCAGGAACAGCACGATCTGGCGATTACGCAACGCCCATTCGGAAAGATTGAAACCCATCGAGGACTACTCCTTGGCCGCCAGATTGACCACGCGGTTGGAGCGATCCACCGGGCGAACCAGCTCGCCGTCATGGAGCACATGCACGCCGGCCGCCACCACCCAGTCGCTGGCCGTCAGGCCTTCGAACACCGGCACGGTCTTTTCGCCAAAGGCGCCGACCCGCACCGGGGTCAGCTTGAGGGTATTGTCGGCCTGAACTCGCCAGACATAGGTCGCACCGTTTTCCGCGGTCAGCGCCGACAGCGGCACCGACAACGGCACCACGCCGGCGGCCTGGATAAACACCCGGGCGCTCTGGCCCAGCTCGGCCGGAACCTTGCCGGCACTGAAGGCAATCCGCGCGGCGAAGGTCCGCGACTTGGGATCGGCGGCCGGTGACAACTCGCGGATCCGCCCGTTGAAGCGTTGATCCGGCTGCGACCAAAGCTCCACCGAGACATCCTGGCCGATCTTGAATCGTCCAAAGGCCTGCTCCGGGAAACTGATCAGCACTTCACGTTCGCCATCGGCGGCCAGGGTGAAGACCGTCTGGCCGGCGGCAACCACCTGGCCGACTTCCACCAGGCGCTTGGCAACCACACCGTCCTGGGGCGCGCGCAACACAGCATACCCAGCCTGGTTGCTGGACACGTCGAACTCGGCCTTGATCTGCTTGAGGCGCGCCTCACCGGAACGGTAGAGGTTCTCCGCATTGTCGTACTGTGAGCGGCTGACCATCTGCCGGTCGAGCAAGGTCTTGTAGCGATCACGCTCGGAGCGCACCAGGTTGAGGTTGGCCTCGGCGGCCGCGACCTGGGCGCGGGTCGCTTCCAGTTGCAGGCGCACGTCCTGTGGGTCGAGCTCCGCCAGGGGCTGGTTGGCCTTGACCCGCTCGCCCTCCTCCACCAATCGCTTGCTCACCTTGCCACCGATGCGGAAGGCCAGATCAGGCTCGAAACGCGCGCGCACTTCGCCGGGATAACTGTCCATGGCCTGGGCCGAAGGCTGTGGCTGCACCACCATCGCGGGACGCACGCTGACCTGGGCCGGCTCTTCATGACCACAACCGACTAGGAAAAGGGCTAGACTGACGGGCAACGCAAGGGGCATGACATAGCGGAACATGGTGTAGGACCTTTCGCTAGTGGTGCTCAGAATATTTATACTGATCAGTATGGTATTAATACCAAACCGACCAGTCCAGTATTAAGTAAAAAAATGTCCGACAATCTTTCAGTGCCCAGCGGTCCCGGCCGCCCCAAGGACCTGGCAAAACGCCAGGCCATTCTGAACGCGGCGAAAGATCTGTTCCTGAGTCATGGATACGCCAGCACCAGCATGGACGCAGTCGCTGCAGCAGCAGGTGTTTCAAAGCTGACGGTGTATAGCCATTTCAACGACAAGGAGACGCTGTTCTCCGCTGCCGTGGTGGCCAAATGCACAGAACAGCTGCCCGAGTTGTTCTTCGTGCTGCCCCAAGGCGTACCGGTGGAAAGCGTATTGCTGAACATCGCCCGGGGCTTTCATCACCTGATCAACAGTGACGAGTCGGTGAACCTGCATCGGCTGATCATGGCCCTGGGTAGCCAGGACCCGAAGCTCTCGCAGATCTTCTTCGAGGCCGGGCCCCAACGCATGCTCACGGAGATGGAGCAACTGCTCAGCCAGATTCACCAGAGCGGCGCCCTGGTGATCGACAAGCCGCATAACGCCGCCGAGCATTTTTTCTGCCTGCTCAAGGGTGCGGGGAACTTCCGCCTGCTCTACGGCTGCGGCGAGCCGTTGAGCGAAATCGAGGGCGAGGCGCATGTGCGCGAAGTGGTGGGGTTGTTCATGCGCGCCTACCGGCCTTGAGCACTCGGGTGCCTGTCAAACCGCTATCGCGAGCAAGCTTGCTCCTACAAGATTTGTGTCGTAAGCAAAGTCTATGCACGACGCAAAACTTGTAGGAGCAAGCTTGCTCGCGATGAGGCCCTCAAGACCGCCCAAGCCGTCACGCCAAGCAGGCTTTCACGGTTTCAGGGCTTTCTTCGGATAGATATCGTAGCGACTCGACTTGCCGTCCAGGCCATGGCTCGGTTTCGGCCCGTCGATGCACGGTGCCTTGCGTGGGCGCTTGACCACCACCCGATGGGTCGCCAGAGCCAGTGCCGCCTCGAGCAAGGCCGGCGCGTCCGGGTCATCGCCCACCAACGGCCGGAACAGGCGCATTTCCTTCTTCACCAGGGCGGTTTTCTCGCGGTGGGGAAACATCGGATCCAGATAGATCACCTGCGGCGCCTCACCCTCCCAATTGCGCATCACCTCGATCGAGTTGCCCTTGAGCAGGCGCATGCGCGAGACAATCGGCGCCACCTCGAAATCCTCCAGCCCGCGGGACAGACCGTCTTCGAGCAAGGCGCCAATCAACGGCTGGCGCTCGATCAGGCTCATCTCGCAGCCCAGGCTGGCCAGCACGAACGCATCCTTGCCCAGGCCCGCCGTGGCATCCAGCACCCGCGGACGCACGCCTGGCTGAATCCCGACCGCCTTGGCGATCATCTGCCCGCTGCCGCCGCCGTACAGACGTCGATGTGCCGCGCCGCCTTCGACAAAGTCCACGCGGACCGGCCCGGGCGCCTCGGGGCCCAGTTGTTGCAATTGCAAGCCCTGCTCGGACAGCTGCAGAGCGAACTCCGCTTCGGGCTCCTGCAACGGCAAACCGAGGCGCTCGGCCCACTCTTCGGCCCGGGATTGCAACCCTTCGGCCAGGGCCTCGACTCTGATACGCACCGGCGCTTGCTGCTCACTCATGAAAAACACGCTCAAAAATTTAATGATCGGCAAAAGCTGCCGATAAAAACATTATCCAGCATTTTGCCAGACCTGAGCGCCACTCGAGAGCCATGTCAGACATTCGCAATACATCCATAGGTTATCTGTCGCCCACCGGCGATTATGGCCTGCGCAATTCCCAGGCACTGAGCGGTGTCAGTCACCTGTGGCAAGATTTTTTTGCCCGGGCGCTGGCCGAACAGGTGGGGGATACGCCGGATGGCAAGAATGTCCAGGCACAGCTGCCAGTCGATGGCCCGGTGGAACCCACCGCCGGCGCCGAGCTGCTCGCGCAGATCGTCGACCAGCGCCAGTGTGATGTGCAGGACACACCGGTGCGTCCACCGGAGCCGCTGTTCCTGCCGATTGCCGAATTCGATCTGGACCTGCTGAAGCGTCCCGTGCCCTATCCGCCGGAAGAAATCGTCGCCCAGCAGAAGCAGCAGGATTTCGAAAGCGGTTGGGTCCGTCCTATCGTTCTTACCGCCGGTCAGCCACTGCCCGTGCCCGGCCCAGCACCGCAACCGCGTCCGCTGCACCTGCCGATTGCCGAATTCGAACTGGACCTGCTGCAACCCCACGTGCCATTCGACGAAGAAACCCTGGCCAAGCAGCAGAAAGCCATGGATTACGACCTGCACTGGGCCCGTCCGCTGGTGGCACAGAATCTGCGCCTGGCGGCCTGAGTCGCCAGCGCCTGCAAGAATGTGTCTACCTAGCCCTTGAACATCTGATTGATCCGCGCAAAAGGTATCGCCTGATCCAGCGCGCCAAACGTCCCCTGCCCACGAATCTCCTCGGCCGCCCGATAGAACGCGCCGTACGCCGCCCGGGCCAGCGCCGAACCGACGCTGATGCGCTTGACCCCCAACTCGCTCAACTCGGCTACCGACAGCGACACCCCACCCGACATCAACACATTCACCGGCTTGGGCGCCACGGCCTTGACCACCGCCTGGATATCCTCACGTGTGCGCAGGCCCGGTGCATACAACACGTCGGCACCGGCCTCGGCGAACGCCTGCAATCGGCGAATCGTATCCGCCAGATCCAGGCGGCCATGCAGCAGATTCTCCGCCCGCGCCGTGAGCATGAACGGGAACGCCAGGCTGCGGGCTGAGGCAACCGCGGCTTCGACCCGCTCGACTGCATGGTTGAATGCATAGATAGGGTCTTCGGCATGGCCGCTGGCGTCTTCGATCGAGCCGCCGACCAATCCGGCGTCAGCCGCGCGCAGAATCGCCTCGGCGCAACCGACGGAGCTGTGGCCGAAGCCATTTTCCAGATCCGCCGCCACCGGCAGCGCCGTGGCCAGGACAATGCTGCGCGCGTTTTCCAGCGTATCGCTCAGCGAGTTGGCCCCCTCCGCATCCGGACGTCCAAGGGAAAACGCCAGGCCCGCGCTGGTGGTGGCCAGCGCCTCGAAGCCCAGCGCGGCGAGCATTTTCGCCGAGCCGGCATCCCAGGGATTGGGAATCACGAAGGCCCCCGCACGTTCGTGCAGGGCCTTGAAGGCTTGGGCTCTAAGGGTTTGCGCATCCATGGGTCGACTCCTGGCGAAGAGAGTGGAGTGCCATCAGAGCAAACCAAGTTGCTCCGTGGCGGGTCCTCTGTATAGCTCAGGCAGCGCCGGCAAGCCAGGCATTCGCGCCATCAGCCGGGCATGGAACCGTTGCGCCAGCGCCGGTGCGAGACGGTTGTCAGAGGTATGCAGAAACACATAGGGCGTGCGTCCCTCCTCGATCCAGCCGGCGACCTTTTCGACCCAGGGGGTCAGGAAAGGCTCATTCGCCTGCAGTTCCGGGTGACCGATAAAACGCACTTGCGGGAACAGCGTGAACGCCGCCGGCCGTGGTGGCACCTTGGGCTTTTTCGACTGGGCGTGGAGCACCGAGGCTTCAGTGGAGGTGCAACTGAACAGTGCCCGCGGATCGAGGCAGATCCGTTCGACACCCCGGTCCAGCAGCATGCGATTGAGCATCCGCTCCGCGTCGCCCTTGGCGAAGAAGTCGCGATGACGGACTTCAATCGCCAACGGGCGCTCCAATGCGTCGATAAACCCGGCCAGCTCGGCCAGGCGCTGCGGCGCAAAACTGGCCGGCAATTGCAGCCACAGTGGCGCCACCCGCGGGCCCAGCGGCTTGAGCAGTTGCAGGAAGTCTTCAGCGGCCTGGACCTGCTCGCGCAGGTCACCGCCGTGGCTGATATCCCGGGGAAACTTGGCGGTGAAGCGAAAGTGTTCGGGCATAAGCTGCGCCCAGCGTTCTACCGTGGCGGGCGCGGGCCGTGCGTAGAAGGTGGTGTTGCCTTCGACGGCATTGAACAGCTGGGCGTAGAGATCGAGAAAGTCGCTGGCGCGCGCGGTGGGCGGGTACAGAGACTCGCGCCAGGCGTTTTCGCTCCAGGAGGGGCAACCGAGGTAGTAAGGGAGCAGGACAGGATCAGTCATCGACCCGATTAAATCAGATATGCAGGTCGAGCCCCAACACTTCCATGTCCCACTCGACGAAACCGGCGGTGGTCAGGTAGCTGGCCAGGGCATTGGCGACGCTTTTGCTCATGGCGCGATGGAAGATCATGTCCTGCGGGCGGGCCGGCAGATTGGCCAGACGACTACCGGCCGCTTCGGCGCGGGCGGCGACCTCGGAGAGGTCCTCATCGCTATCACCATTCGAGACATCGGCATCGTCGTCGAGCACGACGCTGCCTTTGCGCGGCTTGCGCTTGATGGGGTAGGACTGTGAGGAAACGCCGTCTATACGCATTGGGGCATGCTCGGTGTCGATGATGGCAATTTAGCAGCACGCACCGCACTTAGCTATTGCCCGAGTGATAACTGGACCACAGAACCTGGAAAAGGTTTTCACACCCTGACGCCTGGGTGGGAAAAACATGATGAACGGCACATTTTTGACTGATTCAGGCGTTTTTTCGGCTGATCGAGTTAACGTTCAGTTTAGCCTGAATTTTATCAGTTGCCGCCCAACCTTGTGGGAGCCGGCTTGCCGGCGATGAGGCCAGTAAGCCTTGTATTGCCCTTTCGGCCGTCATCGCTGGCAAGCCAGACTTCCTACAAGGACCGTATGCAGCCTTGCGGGCTCAACGCGCCTTGGGCGTTGCCACTTTATCGCGCAAGTAGACGGGCTGGGCATCGTCGGCCGGGATCGCCTCGCCGCGCGCCCAGGCAAAGCGCGCCAGGCTCAACAGGTCTTCGGCGTGAGGCAGCAGGCTGGCATCCTGACCGCTCAACGCAACCTGGATCCGTTCGCCATAACCCCAGCCCGTGCCCGCACCAAACCACTCGCCCGTGGCGTCGTCCGGCAACGCCGCCAGTTGCGGTGCCAGCACGGCCTCAACCCCGGCCAGGCGCATCTCCCCCGCTTCCTCGCGGTAGCAGCCCCAATACACCTCGTCCATCCGCGCATCGATGGCCGCGGCCACCTGACGCACACCGCGCTCACGAAAGGCCCGTTGCGCGAGGACCGCCAGGTTCGACACCGGCAACACCGGACGCTCCAGGGCAAACGCCAGCCCCTGAACCACACCAATGGCAATCCGCACCCCGGTAAAGGCCCCTGGACCACGGCCGAAGGCAATCGCCTCCACGGCCGACAGGCTGATACCGGCGTCCGCCAGCAACTGCTGGATCATCGGCAAGAGCTTTTGCGCGTGCAGGCGCGGAATCACCTCGTAGTGGCTCGTCACCTTGCCGTCGTGCAGCAAGGCGACGGAGCAGGCTTCAGTCGCGGTGTCCAGGGCCAGCAAGGTGCTCATCGATGTATCCGTCAGGTCGAAAGGAAAAAAGTGCAACAGTATAAACAACAACAGCCCGCAAGCGGGCTGTTGTAGACGCGGCAACTACAACGATCAGCTCAAGGCTTCAAGCACCTTGCTGGTGATCGATTCCACCGAACCGACACCGGCGATATGGCTGTACTTCGGTTTGCCCTGGGCGGCCGAGAGCTTCTGGTAGAAATCCACCAGCGGCTTGGTCTGGGAATGGTAGACCGACAGGCGATGACGCACGGTTTCTTCGGTGTCGTCCTTGCGCTGGACCAGGTCATCCCCGGTCAGATCGTCCTTGCCTTCGACTTTCGGCGGATTGTAGACGGTGTGGTAGACGCGCCCGGAAGCCTCGTGCACACGACGGCCGGCAATGCGCTGGACGATTTCTTCGTCATCGACGGCGATCTCGACCACGTAGTCCAGCTCGACGCCGGCGTCCACCAGGGCTTCAGCCTGGGGAATGGTCCGCGGGAAACCGTCGAACAGGAAACCCTTGGCGCAATCGGCCTGGGCGATACGGTCCTTGACCAGTGCGATGATCAGGTCGTCGGAGACCAGACCGCCGGCGTCCATGATGCCCTTGGCCTTGAGGCCCAGCTCGGTGCCGGCCTTGACCGCGGCGCGCAGCATGTCGCCAGTGGAGATTTGCGGGATGCCGAATTTTTCGGTGATGAACTTAGCCTGAGTACCTTTACCGGCCCCGGGAGCTCCCAGCAGAATGACGCGCATCGATGTGCTCCTCAATTTTTTATTTAGAAACGCTCGGATTCGCCTCGTGGGGCCAATCTCAAAAATAGGGTCATGGCCGCAAAACGGCCAAAGGCTGATCAAGATACACAGCCGACCGTACCCACACAAGCCGCCGAAAGTCGCAGTCACTCATGCCTGCACAAGCGCTGAAACCTGCTACGCCGGGTCGCCCCCCGACAATAAAGTGTCGCCACACAAAAACGACCGCCCCTGACTGGGCAGTCGCTTTTGCCTTGCTGTACACAGAGACGCTTCCTACACACCTTAGCCAGTATTGCGCAGTCCGGCGGCAATTCCCGCCACAGACACCAGCAAAGCCTGTTCCAGAGGGCTGTCCTGGGTGGTTTCCTGGCGCCGCGAACGGGCCAGCAACTCAGCCTGCAAGCGATGCAGCGGATCCAGATAGGTGTTGCGCAGGCGAATGAATTCCAGGGTCTCGGGGCTGTGGGCAAGCAGTTGCGACTGGCCGGTCAAACCCAGAACCACCGCGCACGCCTGCGACAATAGGTCGCGTAAGTGCACCCCCAATGGCCGCAATTCGGCATCCACCAAGCGCTCGTCATAGGAGCGGGCGATATCGCTGTCGGCCTTGGCCAGGACCATTTCCAGCATGTCGATACGGGTGCGGAAGAACGGCCATTGCTCACGCATCTGCGCCAACAGCTCGCCTTCACCCCGGGCCAGGGCCTTGCGCAACGCGGCTTCCCAGCCAAGCCAGGCCGGCAGCATCAAGCGCGTCTGGGTCCAGCCGAAAATCCACGGGATCGCCCGCAGGCTTTCGATACCGCCGGCGCGGCGCTTGGCCGGACGGCTGCCCAGCGGCAGGCGCCCGAGTTCCTGTTCCGGGGTCGACTGACGGAAGTACTCGACGAACTGCGGATTATCCCGCACCTCGGCGCGGTACGCATTGACGCCGTCCGCGGCCAGTTCGTCCATTAACGTGCGCCAGGCCGGCTGCGGCGGCGGTGGCGGCAGCAAGGTGGCTTCGAGTACGGCGGCCAGGTAGAGGTTGAGGTTCTGCTCGGCAATATCCGGCAGGCCGAACTTGAAGCGAATCATTTCGCCCTGCTCGGTGGTGCGGAAACGCCCCGCCACCGAACCCGGCGGCTGCGACAGGATGGCCGCGTGGGCCGGACCGCCGCCACGGCCGACGGTGCCACCGCGACCATGGAACAGCAGCAGTTCGACCTGCTGCTCGCGGCAGATCTCCACCAGGCGTTCCTGGGCCCGATACTGCGCCCAGGCCGCCGCCGTGGTGCCGGCGTCCTTGGCCGAATCGGAGTAGCCGATCATCACCTCCTGCGGACCTTGCAGGCGGGCGCGATAACCGGGCAGCAACAACAGTCGCGCCATCACCGGCCCGGCGTTGTCCAGGTCAGCCAAGGTTTCGAACAATGGCACCACACGCATCGGCCGCAGCACCCCGGACTCCTTGAGAAGCAACTGCACCGCCAGCACATCGGAGGCGGCAGCGGCCATGGAGATCACATAGGAACCGAGGGACGCCGCCGGCGCCGCGGCGATTTCCCGGCAGGTTGCCAGCACTTCGGCGGTGTCCGCGGAAGGCTTGAAATAGGCCGGCAGCAGCGGGCGACGATTGGCCAGCTCGCGCATCAGGAACGTCAGGCGGTCTTCTTCCTTCCAGTCTTCGTAACGCCCCAGGCCCAGGTAGTCGGTGATCTCGGTCATCGCGGCGGCGTGACGGGAGGCGTCCTGGCGCACATCCAGGCGCACCAGGAACAGACCGAAAGTCACCGCCCGGCGCAGGCAATCGAGCAGCGGGCCATCGGCAATCACGCCCATGCCGCAGTCGTGCAGGGACTGGTAGCACAGTTGCAGCGGCTCCAGCAGTTCACGGTTGTGCTGCAGCACCTCGTCCGACGCCGGTTGCGTCGTGGCGAGGGAGGCCTGGGCCCAGTTGCGGGTGGCCCGCAGCCGCTCACGCAATTGCTTGAGCACGGCGCGGTAAGGTTCAGCGCTCTCGCCAGCGCGGGCGCACAAGGCCGCGCTGGCCTGTTGCATCGACAACTCGGCGGCCAACTGATCGATATCGCGCAGATAGAGGTCCGCCGCCATCCAGCGGGCCAGCAACAGGACCTCACGGGTGACCTTGGCCGTGACATTCGGGTTGCCGTCGCGGTCGCCGCCCATCCAGGAGGCGAAACGAATCGGCGCGCCTTCCAGGGGCAGGTGCAGGCCAGTGGCGGCAAACAGCGCCTGGTCGGCACGGCGCAGGTAATTGGGGATGGCTTGCCAGAGGGAATGCTCGATCACCGCGAAGCCCCATTTGGCCTCGTCTACCGGCGTCGGTCGGGTACGGCGGATTTCCTCGGTGTGCCAGGCTTCGGCGATCAGACGCTGCAAGCGCTGGTGGATCTGCTCGCGCTCGGCGCCGGTGAGATCACGGTGATCCTGCTGCGCCAATTGCGCGGCAATCGCATCGTATTTCTGGATCAGGGTCCGCCGCGCCACTTCGGTGGGATGCGCGGTGAGCACCAGTTCGATCTCCAGGCGGCCCAATTGCCGCGCCAGGGATTCGGCGCCATGGCCTTCGGCGAGCAGCCGCGCCAGCAACTCCGGCAGCACCCGCGACTCGAAGGGCGCTGGCTGCGACTCGTCGCGGCGGTGAATCAACTGATACTGCTCGGCAATATTGGCCAGGTTGAGGAACTGGTTGAAGGCCCGGGCCACCGGCAGCAGCTCGTCGTCGCCCAGGCTGTCCAGGCTGGCACTGAGCTCGGCATTGACCGAACCGCTGCGGTCGGCCTTGGCGCCTTTGCGGATACGCTCGATCTTGTCGAGGAATTCGTCACCGTGCTGGGCACGGATGGTATTACCCAGCAGTTCACCTAACAGGTGGACGTCTTCACGCAAACGTACATCAATATCGGACATCGACAGACTCTCCGGGGGACGCTGAGATGGCTCACAAGCGCAAGAGTGCACCACGGCGGCGAATGCTTACAAGTCGAGCGGATAATTGCTGCCCGGCAAAAATCCGCAATGAACCTCGTGACCTGAAGCTAGTCTGATAGATAGGTCCCATGAGGGCCTTATCGCCGGTACAGGCCGGTCACTCATCAATACCCACCATCAACGGGTGCGAATTGAGGTCGATATGAAAATCCGCGAGCTTGCCCAGCACTGGGAAGAAAACGCCAAGGGTCGGTTGACCGACACCGGCTATGCCATTCATCTGGATGTGGAAGCTGCGGCGCGACTGGCGGCGGTGATCGACATGTACCCCAAACGGCGCCCGGAAGAGCTGCTCGGCGAGCTGATCGGCGCGGCGCTGGAGGAACTGGAAGCCAGTTTCCCCTATATCCAGGGCGCACAGGTGGTGGCCACCGACGAAGAAGGCGATCCGCTGTATGAGGACGTCGGGCCGACACCGCGTTTCCTGACGTTGTCGCGACGTCATCTGCATGACCTGGCGTCCCAGGACAAACCGAAACATTAAAGCGCAGCGCGCGTCCCTTATGGATACCGTCTTGCCCCTTGACGCGCAACGACGGTCACTGCGGTCATGCGGTCATGCGGTCATGCGGTCACTGTAGGAGCGAGCTTGCTCGCGATAAACGCAAGGACACCGCGATACCCTTGAAGAATCGCGTTATCGTTGACGCCCATCGCGAGCAAGCTCGCTCCTACAGATAAGGCAGGTTACTGCTCCAACTTCGGCGTTTCCTGCCCCATGCAGCGCACCGCCTGCTTCTGGCTGTTCACCAGCACGCCGGTCAGGCCCTTCTGTTCGGTGTCGAACAGCACCAGCACGCCATCGACGCACTGCGCGGTTTGCGCCGCCGGCTCCAGCGACAGCTTGTAATCCTCCCCGGGCACCGTCTTGAGCATGGTGAACTCGTTCAACAGCAGCGCATCCTCCGGCTTGGCGAAATGCAGGTAGCCGTAGTACCACAAGCACGCCACCGTACCGAGGATGCTGCAGATACCGGTGATGATCAGGGGAATGGCGTTACGTTCTTCAGTCATTGCGGACTCTCTGGTTCACTATTCGAATTCGGGACAGGCGGATAATTCGGGATCTCGCCCAGGCGGCGCAGGCCGTTGAAGTGTTGCGGGTCGTCGAGATAACGCAGCATCACCTGGCGCCAGGTCGGGTCGCCGAAGGTCTGCACATGACCGCCACGGGTCAGTTGCAGCACCCGTGGCGGTGGCGCCGCCTGATACAGCTGGATGCCATTGCTCAGCGGCACGATCGGGTCGTCGAGGCTGTGGAAAATCAGTTTCGGCACCCCGGTCAGGCGCGGCATGGCCTTGATCGCGCTGTCACCGTCGGGCACCAACCAGGACAGCGGGATTTGCAGGAGCCAGGTCAACCAGGACGAAGCGAGGGCATCACGCCCCACCGACCGGTAGCCGGCCGGCGCGCCATCAAGCACCAGGGCCTTGAGCCGCGACTGATACTCGGGATGGCGTTCCACCAGGTAATGCACCACCAGCGCTCCGCCCAGGCTCTGCCCCAGGACCACCAGGGGTTTGCCCTGGACTTCCGGGGCCTTTTGCAGCCAGTCGAACGCGGCATCGATATCCTGGTAAACCGCCGGCAGGCTCGGCTCGCCTTCGGACAGTCCATAACCGCGATAGTCGAGCATCAGCACCTGGTAACCCTGCTCCGGCAACCACCAACTGCCGCCCAGATGCCCGGACAGGTTGCCGCCGTTGCCATGTAGATGCAGCACCGTGCCCTTGACCGCCACGCCGGCCTTGACCGGCAGCCACCAGGCGCGCAGGCGCAAGCCGTCGGCGGTGGTCAGGGTGACATCGCGGTATTCGAGGTGAGCCTTGTCCGGGGTGAATGGCAGGCCGGGATCGGGATAGAACAGCAGGGAACTGCAACCGCCCAGGGTCAGCAACAAGCACAGCACGCCGAGGATTCTCATCCGTTTGAAGCCTCGCTAGATATGTAGAGCCCCCCACCATCCCCTGTAGGAGCGCGCTTGCTCGCGATGGCGGCACAGGCACCGCGGGGCAGCAGTTGCCCCGCGTTATCGTTGACGTCCATCGCGAGCAAGCTCGCTCCTACAGGGCGCGGTCAGCGGTCAGAGGATATTAGAGTAATCCGCTTCGATCCGATCCAGGCTCAAGTGGTTCAGGAAGTTGCTGAAACACATCCAGGCCGACAGTGCATTCATGTCGCGGAACTGTTCCGGCAGGTACTTGGGGGCTACCACCAGGCCTTCATCCACCAGTTGGCGCAGCGTGCGCATGTCCTCCAACGTGGTCTTGCCGCAAAACAGCAACGGCACCTGTTCGAGCTTGCCCTTGCGCACGGCCAACTGAATATAGTTGTAAACCATGATGAAGCCCTTGAGGTAGGACAAGTCTTTGGTAAACGGCAGGCCCGTGGGGGTCGAGCCACGGAAGATCCGACTGGCGTTGCCATAGCTTTCCGCCATCTCGAAACCCTGTTCGCGAAAGAATTCGAACACCTGGAGGAAATCCGCGCCCTGCTCCACCATGTCGATGGCCCGGGTACGGTTGGTCAGCTTGCGCAGGCGGGTCGGATAGGAGGCGAAGGCAATCACCTCCATCAGGATCGCCAGGCCCTCCTGGGTCACGGTCGACGAGGGTGGCCCCTTGGACAGGAAGGTGCAGATCGGCTGGTTCAAGCCGTTGAGGGTGGTGCCGACATGCACCAGACCTTCATGCACCTCCAGCGCCCGTACATCCCGCGAGTTGAACATCGCATCGGCACGGATCTTGATGTAATCGGCACCCGCCGCCGCGTCGGCGACGATACCGTCAGACTCGAACACCCGGATGGTGCCCTCGGCCTCGCCGAACACCTTGTTCAAGCGGCTTTGCAACAGCTCGACCGCGTCCTTGGCAGTGAGGGTCTTGGGTTCGTCCTTGAGGTCCCCGCGCACGTCGATATTGTTCAGGTAATCGGACAGCATCAAGCCCAGGTCCGCCAGGGTCGGATCACCGGCGTGGAAGGCATCCGACGCGGCGCCGTACAGTTCCTGGGAAATCAGCCCGAAATCCGCGGTGCCACGGGCTTCAAGCATCCGCACCACCTGACGGTACTCACGGCACATACGGCGCATGATCTGCCCGACCGGATTGAACTGGCCGAGCCGCCGGGTGATGTCGCGCTCGATATTCTGGAACTCCAGCTTCACCGCGCTGGAATCGAACGACAGCGGCCGCGAGGTGTAATAGTCGCGATCCACCGCCGGCATTTCCTTGCCCTTGGCCTTGAGAAACCCCTTGCGGATATTGTCGTCCCACTTCACCGCATCGAGCACGCGAATCGGTGTCTGCGCCAGCACAATGCGATCGGAGAGGCTGCGTATCGTCTGCTGGTAATCGTCCAAGGGTGACTCCTGAAAGTGACGGCGGTGAATAGCCATGCACGCAGCCTAGACCGAGGCCAGCACCAGATGCATGTAACGCGAGAGGATCCCCAGCATGTCTTGCTCGGTCTGGGCCTCGGTGTCGTTGAGCAGGCCCTGATATTCCATCCGTCCGATAATCGCCGTCAACACTTTGGCATCCTGCTGTGGCTCTTTGGTTCCCAGCACCTGGACAAACTGGTAGGCGCCCTCCAGGAGAATCTGCTGGTGCGAGCGCACCAACACCGCCAGGCGTGGATTGAGCAGCGCTTCCTGGCGAAACGCCTGCTCAGCCATCAGGTGCTCGCGACGGTTGTGCAATTGCCGCTGGATGTAGTCGGCGATCATGTGGGCGATGTCGTCGGCCAGTTGCGCCCGTGAGGCCGTACTGCCGTCACCGTAGGCGACCATTTCCCGCAAGATGCCTTCGGTGTTTCCCCACAGCTTGGCCATAAAGGCCGCACTGCGCTCGACATACTGGGCGAAGGTATCGGTAAGCAGGTCATCGATATCCTTGAAGTAATAGGTGGTGGCCGACAGCGGCACACCGGCCTCGGCGGCCACCGCGCGGTGCCGCACCCCGCGTACGCCGTCGCGCACGACAATGCGCATGGCCGCGTCGAGAATCTCCTGTCGCCGCTGCTCGCTGCCCTGCCGGCTGGCCTTGCGCCCTTGATACTGAACGCTTTCAGCCACCGCCGTGGCGACGCCAGCTGCTCCCTTTTGCGCCTTTGCACGCTCCACTACCGGTCTTCCTCTCTTGTAATGATTTGAAACATCAGTACCAACAGACAATAAAAAAGCCGCCTTGCAAGGGCGGCTTTTTCAACAACAGGTTTACGCTTGCGGCCGCATGTGCGGGAACAGGATCACATCGCGGATCGACGGTGCGTTGGTGAGCAACATCACCAGGCGGTCGATACCGATGCCCTCGCCCGCAGTGGGCGGCATGCCGTACTCCAGCGCCCGCACGAAGTCGGCGTCGTAGTGCATGGCCTCGTCGTCGCCGGCGTCCTTCTCGGCCACTTGGGCCTGGAAGCGCTCGGCCTGGTCTTCCGCGTCGTTCAACTCGGAATAGGCGTTGGCGATTTCACGACCGCCGATAAACAGCTCGAAACGGTCGGTGACGTTCGGGTTCTCGTCATTGCGGCGGGCCAGCGGCGAGACTTCGAACGGGTACTCGGTAATGAAGTGCGGCTGTTCCAGCTTGTGCTCGACCAGTTCTTCGAAAATCATCACCTGCAGCTTGCCCAGGCCTTCGAAGCCGAGGACCTTGGCGCCGGCCTTCTTGGCGATGGCGCGGGCCTTGTCGACGTCCTGCAGGTCGGCGGCGCTCAGCTCCGGGTTGTACTTGAGGATCGAGTCGAACACCGACAGGCGCACGAAAGGTTCGCCGAAGTGGAAGACCTTGTCACCGTATGGCACGTCGGTGCTGCCGAGAACGGCCTGGGCCAGCTCACGGAACAGCTCTTCGGTCAGGTCCATGTTGTCTTCATAGTCGGCGTAGGCCTGGTAGAACTCCAACATGGTGAATTCAGGGTTGTGCCGGGTCGACACGCCTTCGTTGCGGAAGTTGCGGTTGATCTCGAACACCCGCTCGAAGCCACCGACCACCAGGCGCTTGAGGTACAGCTCCGGCGCGATGCGCAGGTACATGCCCATGTCCAGCGCATTGTGGTGGGTTTCGAACGGCTTGGCCGCGGCACCGCCGGGAATGGTCTGCAGCATCGGCGTTTCCACTTCCATGAAATCGCGCTGCATCATGAAGTTGCGGATATGGGCGATGACCTGCGAACGCACGCGGAAGGTCTGGCGTACTTCTTCGTTGACGATCAGGTCGACGTAGCGCTGGCGATAGCGGGTTTCGGTGTCGGTCAGGCCGTGATGCTTGTCCGGCAGCGGGCGCAGCGACTTGGTCAGCAGGCGCACCTGGGTCATTTCGACGTACAGGTCGCCCTTGCCGGAACGGGCCAGGGTGCCTTCAGCGGCGATGATGTCACCGAGGTCCCAGGTTTTCACCGCGGCCAGGGTGTCTTCGGCCAGGGTCTTGCGGTTGACGTAGACCTGGATGCGCCCGGACATGTCCTGGATCACCATGAAGGAGCCACGGTTGAGCATGATGCGACCGGCAACCTTGACCGGGATCGCTGCCTCTGCCAGCTCTTCCTTGGTCTTGTCGGCGTACTGTTTCTGCAAGTCTTCACAGTAGGCGTCGCGACGGAAGTCGTTGGGGAAGGCCTGACCCTTGGCGCGCTCGGCAGCCAGCTTTTCCTTGCGCAGGGCGATCAGAGTGTTTTCTTCCTGTTGCAGGGCTTGCGGGTCGAGTTGTAGGTCGCTCATGTCTTTAGATTTTCCATCACAGGTTCGTTGCCCCCGGCCTACGGCCGGGGATCGCCAGCAAGCCGGCTCCCACAGTAGTGTCTTACAGCCCTTGCTTGAGGCTGGCTTCCAGGTATTCGTCGATATCGCCGTCCAGCACCTTGTCGCAGTCGCTGCGTTCGATGTTGGTGCGCAGATCCTTGATCCGCGAGGCGTCGAGTACGTAGGAGCGGATCTGGTGACCCCAGCCGATATCCGACTTGGTGTCTTCCAGGGCCTGGGAAGCGGCGTTGCGCTTCTGCACTTCCTGTTCGTACAAGCGCGCCCGCAACATTTTCATCGCGGTGTCTTTGTTCGCGTGCTGGGAACGTTCGTTCTGGCAGCTGACCACGGTGTTGGTCGGTACGTGGGTGATCCGTACGGCCGAGTCGGTGGTGTTAACGTGCTGGCCACCGGCACCGGAGGAGCGATAGGTATCGATCCGCAGGTCGGCCGGGTTGATTTCGATTTCGATGTTGTCGTCGATTTCCGGCGAGACGAAAACCGCCGAGAACGAGGTGTGACGACGGTTGCCGGAGTCGAACGGGCTCTTGCGCACCAGGCGGTGCACGCCGATCTCGGTGCGCAGCCAACCGAAGGCGTACTCGCCCTTGATATGCACGGTGGCGCCCTTGATCCCGGCGACTTCACCGGCGGACAGTTCCATGATGGTGGCGTCGAAACCGCGTTTGTCGGCCCAGCGCAAATACATGCGCAGCAGGATATTGGCCCAGTCCTGAGCTTCGGTGCCGCCGGAACCGGCCTGGATATCCAGGTAGGCGTTGTTCGCGTCCATTTCGCCGCTGAACATCCGCCGGAATTCGAGTTTCTCGAGGGCGGCGCGCAAGCGTTCGACTTCAGCGGCGACGTCGTCGACGGCACCCTGGTCTTCTTCGGCGGCGGCCATTTCCAGCAGGTCGCGGGCGTCGCTCAGGCCACTGGACATGTCATCCAGGGTCTCAACGATCAGCGCCAGCGCGGAGCGCTCGCGGCCGAGGTTCTGCGCGTATTCGGGGTTGTTCCAGACAGCCGGATCTTCAAGCTCGCGATTGACTTCGGTCAGACGCTCATGCTTTTGATCGTAGTCAAAGATACCCCCGAATGGTTTCGGAGCGCTCGGACAGGTCCTTGATACTGTTAAGGATCGGGTTGATTTCCATGGCGGGCAGCACTCGTCGGTGAACTTTTGAAAGCCGGCGAGTATAACCGAATTGCGCGCGTCCCGGCAGCCCGCTTGGCGGGGTGATTTCAGTTTTCGCCGCGAAACTTCTGCGCCAATCTGGCCAGGTATCGCATTAGCTTCTCTTCACGTGCCCTTGCATGCCCATCGGGATACAGGACCGCGAGGAGACAGTAACGATGCTCCTCCAACTCCCCGCGCACATAAACTAGAGCGGCGTCCTTTTCCGGAGCGCCTCTACGACATACTCGATCAATCTGCGGAAGGTGCCTGGGGAATTTTTCCGGCGGAAGCTTTAAGTGGATATGCATGAGGTTTGCATTAAACGCTGCCGCCGGCCAGACGTAGGGAGCGTCACACCCAAACCGATCTGAAGGGATACCTGTCTGCTTATAGAGGGCGAAATCATTCAGTAGAGCGGCGTCCAACCCAGGATAATCCTTCAGGACATCCAGAAAAAACTCGCGGTAGGATTCCGGATGAAAGTTGGCTGACGCCCTGGACATCAGGCGTTAGCCAACTCAATCAGCCTCTGGGTGGAATGAGCGGTCTGCTCAAAAGTATTTTGGTGTGCAATTATTGTACAGCCGCACACCGTATCGTGATATTTCAGCAACCCTCCACCTGCTTAAGCCCCCCAGCAGTGGCACTTTCACCTCTTTTGGCAAAACATTCCGCTATTGCGTCAGCCCTTTTAACCTTAAAATGTAAGGCATTTCTGTTTTTTAACAGACCTATTCAACACACCGCCGAGGACAAGCAGACTCCCCCCTTACCGCTTGAGTAAGGGACTACGAATGTTCATTTCAGCGCCGTTAAACCGCTTTACCCTGACCCTCCCGGGCCTTGCCCCTGAACTCCAGGTGCTGGCCTTCAAAGGCAGTGAAGCCATCAGCCAGCCCTATCGTTTCGAGCTGGAACTGGTCAGCCGCCGCCCGGACCTGAACCTCGACGCGCTGCTGCACCAGCAGGGCTTTCTCGCCTTCAACGATGGTGGCGCGGGTATTCACGGCCAGGTCTACAGCATCGGCCAAAGCGATACCGGTCAGCGCTGGAGCCACTATCACCTCACCCTTGTGCCGCAACTGACTTACCTGGGCCATCGCTTCAACCAGCGCATTTTCCAGAACCAGACCGTACCGCAGATCATCGCCCGAGTGCTCAAGGACCACGGCATCCTCGGCAACGCCTTCAGTTTCAACCTCGCCACCCCCCTGCCCGCCCGCGAGTACTGCGTGCAGTACAACGAATCCGATCTGGATTTCATCCAGCGGCTGTGTGAGGAAGACGGCCTGCACTACCACTTCCAGCACAACCCGACCGACCATCACCTGGCCTTCGGCGATGACCAGACCTTCTTTCGCCGGCTGTCCAATGCCGTGCCCTATGTGCCGGACAGCGGCACCGTGGCTACGACCGCGAGCATCAAGTCCTTTGACCTGCGCCTGGAGACCCGCAGCAGTCATGCGGCCTTGCGTGATTACGACTTCGAGACGCCGCATACCTTGCTGGAGCGGACGACCCACTGCTCGGATTCACTACCGAAACCCGTATTGGAGAACTATCGCTATCCCGGCCGTTTCAAGCATGACGACGCCGGCAAACAGCTCAATCGCCGCCAACTGGAACGCCATCGCGCCGACTATCGACAGGCCTCGGGCAAAAGCAACGCGCCACAACTGGTCAGCGGTCACCTCCTGACCCTGAGCGACCATCCACAGCCGGACTGGAATGATCTCTGGCTGCTGACCCACCTGACCCACGAAGGCAAACAGCCGCAGGTGCTGGAGGAGTCGGCACCTGGCCCGAACAGTGCCAACGACGGTTTCCGTCAGGGCTACCGCAACAGCTTTCTCGCCACGCCGTGGGATGTGTTCTTTCGGCCGCCGCTACAGGTGCGCGAATCCCGTCGTCTGAATGCCCAGACCGCTATCGTCACCGGCCCGCCCGGCGAAGAAATCCACTGCGACGAATATGGCCGGGTGAAGGTGAAGTTTCACTGGGACCGTTCCGACGAAACCGGCACCCACAGCAGTTGCTGGTTGCGGGTGGCGTCCGGCTGGGCCGGGCCGAGTCATGGCGCCGTCACCCTGCCCCGTGTCGGCATGGAAGTGCTGGTGACCTTTCTGGAAGGCGACCCGGACCAGCCACTGATCGTCGGTTGCCTGAACAACGCGGTGCAGCAAGCGCCCTACCCTCTGCCAGCGCACAAGACCCGCAGCGTGTTCAAAAGCCAGAGCAGCCCGGGGGGTGGCGGCAGTAATGAAATCCGTATCGAAGACCTCAAGGGCCAGGAACAGATCTATGTGCATGCCCAACGGGATTTCGAGCAGCACATCGAACATGACCAGCACGTACAGGTCGGCCATGAACGGCATGAAAGGGTCGACGCCAACAGCTATGCCGAGTTCAGGGCCGAAGAGCATCACACGGTTCATCAGGATCGGCGTTGCGAGGTGAAGGGGGATGATCATCTGACGGTGGGTCGAAGCCAGCAGGTGAAAGCAGGAGTGGGTTACCTCGTCGAAGCGGGCCAGGAAATTCATTTCTATGCAGGCAAAAAAATCGTTATCGAGGCCGGTGCTGAATTGACGATCAAGGTGGGTGGTCACTTCATCAAGCTCGACGGCAACGGCATCAGTCGTGTAGGCCCCGATACCGATGGAATCGCAGGTACAGGAGCAGGTATTGCCGTGTTGACGGCTCTCAAACCAGCCGCCGTAGGACAGGCCGGAACCACACATCGTATACCCGGCAGTTCACCCCAAGAAGCCCACGACGAGCAGATGCAACTGCTCAGCCGCTCCGGCACGCCGCTGAAAGGGATCAAGGTCACCGTTGCAGTGCCTGGAGAAAGCGCCCCTCTGGTTGTCACCAGCGACGTCGACGGACTTCTCCCCCGTATCAAGACCCAAACCGCCCAGGACCTCAAGGCATTTCTGAACTGGGACAAATTCCATGTCCCGGAAGGCGCTGATAGTTACGAAAGGAGTCGCAAGCAATGAGCGCAGATCCGATCCTCACATGCACCACCAATACTCGACCCGGCTCGGTCTCTCAGCAGACTTTTGACTGCGCAATACTCTGGGCCTGGGGTCAGCAGGAAGCGATACGTCGGCTGACAGTAGAGAGGCGCGATCCCTATTCGCAACACGTACGCAGCGAATTGGTCGCCAGTTTCAGTGCCCGTGCCGCGCGTATCGCGGCGACCTATGCGCGGTTCTATCTGGAGTTGGAAGACGGTGGAAAGCCCGAACTGAAGGGACGTTTCTACTGGATGGGTCTGGCGGCCTTTGCCAGTAAACAAGTCAAGTGCGGATTGGACTTCATACCGGACGCTCTGGCTGTCTCAGTAGGGGATTATCTGCCCAATCCAATGGCTATCGGCAAGGACGGGCTGGGTAAGGGTAACTTTTGGTTGTTCCAAGACATTTTTGTCTGGCACTGGTTTTACAGCCAATTTCCCGAACAATTCGAAGAATGTGCGTTGGAGCGTAATGCGCTGAACTGCCCTGAGTTGGCACTGGCGGGACTAAAGAATTTGCCATGGGCGGAGGAGGCGTTGGCGACTTTGAATAACTTCAGGGTAAATTCTTATATTCTTGAAGCTTTTGAAACCATCAAGAAGTGCGAGCAGGCCACCACGGAAAACAAGCCAGACCTGCAGCTCGACTCCCTTTTAGCCATAGCCAACCATGAACAGCTAGAAATCCTGCAGCCACTTATCTACGAGAATCAAATCTTCCAAAAAGTGTTGGACCTCCAAGCATTGACAGAAGGGTTTCCCGGTTTCCCCTTAAGGGTTGCAGCTTTCAGTACGACATGTGATGTAGAAGAAGAAAATCTTCGAGAGCACATGACGGAAGGGGATCTGTACAACGAAACGCACAGAATGAATTTCATTACAAAAATTGCAAACACATACCATTTACTCATGCAATACAATACCGAATACATGGAGGAGTGCATTACCTCTATATCCAACTGGTCTGATGCCGCATGAAAAAAATCCTGGTGGCGACACTAATACTTGGACTCACTGCTTGCGACACCTCGAGTAATCCAGAGAAGCAAAAAATGAAAGACAGTCCCCCTATCATCAAAATCAACCTTCACGAAGATATCAATGATGTCATCGCGCGCAGCCCAATACCATTCAAACCTGACTGCTTAGCGGCAGCGGGTGTATGCTGGCATGAAATATCTCGTTCGCCCAATAGCAAAGAGTTCCCTATCGCCAGTATAAAGACGGGGGCTCACACACTACTATTAAAGAATGCATCAAGAATAAGCACTGCCATCTTTGACAGATTCGGCAGCCAAATCGAAAACATAGAAATCGTTTTGAGAGGCCTTCCCGACAACAGCCTACACACGGACCATCAAAATTCCATATACCACCTAATCGACGGTATCCAACGTGCTGGTTGGACTCACTACTACCGTAGGAGCGACCCTAGAGTTTCGGGCAAAGAGATGGACAAAATTGACACACCGCGGGAAGTACTTGGAAAATTCACATCCAGCCATCCTTGGCTAGACCCAAACTATAGAGTCGACATAGATCGCTGGCTTAAAGTAGGTTCATTTTATAATTGGTTTTTTTACAACAACGGCTCATATCTGCACCTTAGAGCGTGGCGTCGACTTTCAAAAAAATACCCTAACGAAAGAGGAACCTATCTAATAAGCCTGGAGTTCTCGACAGAGGCGGAATTTTGGCGAACTCCCTTCCAAGGCAAAGACAAGCTTCGTTGGAAAGAGCTACTACCAGACGTGCTAGCGACCGCTAAAAAACAACGCGAAGATCAGGAAACCAAAGCCCGAGCAGCCGGCATAGAAATTGATGAATCGTATCAAGACCCGCTAATTAAGGCGCTTAGCTTATAGCCATTCCCCGCTGGAGAACCTTCGCCCTCTTCCGGTTGAAACCGAGGAATTGGCATGAATTTAAAAACCCTCATTGAGCGGGCTGAACATTTAATTCACGCAACCTTTCAGGCCAATGCCGGCTCGTGTCGGAACCGGCTTTACGGGTGATAAAACCCTAAAATTTTGCATCGCCAGAACTGACGCCTTCGCGGGCAAGCTCCGCTCCCACAGGTTTTGAGTCGACCCCGGATATTGTGTACGACACAAAACCTGTGGGAGCGGAGCTTGTCGGGACGCCGCACCGCCGCGAAGAGGCCCTTGAGCCATGTGCCGATCTTGCGGACGTCATCGCCGGCAAGCCGGCTCCCACACAGGGAGTGTTCGATCAGGAAACCGGGGCGCTGCGGGCTCGGTCGGTGAAGCGGCCCTGCATCGCATCCAGCGCATCACAACCATCCTGCAACAGCAGGTACGTGGCGCCCGCGCAGTGCTGAAGATCACGGTCGCAGGTGTTGCCGATGCTCATGCAGGTCAGGCTGTGACTCAGGTCGCGGGCGGCCTTGATGCGCTGGATCGCGCACTCATACAGGTCACGTACCGGAGCATCGAGATTGAGGTAGAGAACGGGGACTTCGGTGAGGTTGCTTTGTAGCGGGCGATATTGAGTCATTGCTAAAGCTCCATTAGGAGCCACCACCTTTTGCGGCTAAGCAAAACTAGGGTGGCAGCTGTACGCGGGTTAGCCGACCGGGTCCTATGGAGCTACACCCGGCACACCCGAAGGTGTCCCGCGCACAACCGCCATAACGCAAACGTCAGGCAGTAGGAAGCGCCAGCATTGTAATGGCGGCGCTCAAGCTCCGTTAGGAATTTCGACCGGCTAAGATCGATCACCGACACATCGGCGACGACCGAACTATAGTCCAGCCAGTCACCCAATAGTCGCCGCTTTTACACCTTGAAATACGAGCCACTGCGGATGCCAGTAATGGCGATTTATCCGCCTCAACCAATCCCCACCTGATTACGCCCACTGTTCTTCGCCAAATACAGCCCCTTGTCCGCCGCCGAAATCAGCTCGCGGCAGTTGCTGCCCTGCTGCGGGATCACGGTGGACAAGCCGATGCTGATGGTCAGCACCGAACCCTCGCTCGGCGTATTGTGCGGAATCTTCAACCCCGCCACGGTCTGCCGTAGTTTTTCCGCCACCAGCCGCGCGCCCCCCTGCGAGGTGTTCGGCAGGACCAACGCAAACTCCTCACCGCCATAACGCGCCGGCAAGTCCGAAGGCCGGTTGCCGGCCTCGCGGATCGTCTCCGCCACCTTGCGCAGGGCTTCATCACCCTCCAGATGACCAAAGCTGTCATTGAAGGCTTTGAAATAGTCAACGTCGATCATCAACAGCGACATCTGCATCTGCTCGCGCTGCGCCCGTCGCCACTCCAGCTCCAGGTACTCGTCGAAGTGCCGACGGTTGGACAAGCCGGTCAGGCCATCGGAGTTCATCAGGCGCTGCAACACCAGGTTGGTGTCGAGCAATTGCTGCTGGCTGACCCGCAATGCCCGATACGCCGCGTCACGCTGCAACAAGGTCATGTAGGACCGCGAGTGATAGCGAATCCGCGCCACCAACTCGATGTTGTCCGGCAACTTGACCAGGTAATCATTGGCCCCGGCGGCAAACGCCGCGCTCTTGATCAGCGGTTCTTCCTTGGTCGAGAGCACGATGATCGGAATGTCCTTGGTCGCCGGGTGATTACGGTACTCGCGCACCAGGCTCAGACCATCGAGCCCGGGCATCACCAGGTCCTGCAGGATCACCGTCGGCTTGATGCGAATCGCCTGGGCAATCGCCTGGTGCGGATCGGCACAAAAGTGAAAATCGATATTGGCCTCAGTGGCCAGCCCGCGCCGAACCGCCTCGCCGATCATGGCCTGATCATCGACCAGCAACACCATCGCGGCATTTTCGTCGGAGGTCTTGAAATCATACAGCTGTAATTCATTCATACGCGGTCACCTGAAGTACTGCTTTCAAACCAGGATTGCTGACTATAGAACTCATGTCGGAAATATCTCCAGCAAACGTGGTGCGATCTTGTTCAGTGGGCGAATTTCAACGGCGGCATCGATAGCCGCCGCCGCCTTGGGCATGCCGTACACGGCGCTGCTCTGTTGGTCCTGGGCGATGGTCAGGTAGCCGCGCTCGCGCATCAGCTTCAACCCGTGGGCACCGTCGCGCCCCATGCCCGTCAACAACACGCCCACCGCATCGCTATTCCAGTAACTGGCGACACTCTCGAAAAACACATCGATGGAGGGCCGGTAGATTTCGTTCACGGGCTCGGCGGTGTAGGCCAAGGTCCCGTTTTTCAACAAGCGGATGTGGTGGTTCGTCCCGGCCAGCAACACGGTACCGCGCTGCGGCGCCTCGCCATCGCGGGCCAGGCGCACCGGCAAACCACAGGCGCTGCCCAACCACTCGGCCATGCCGGCGGCAAACACCTGGTCGACATGCTGGACCAGGACAATGGCGGCGGGGAAATTGGCAGGCAAACCTTTCAGCAAGGTTTCCAGGGCCGCCGGCCCCCCGGCCGAAGAGCCAATGACCACCAGTTTCTGCCGTGGACTGTGGTCCCGGGCCGGCGCGGTCACGCTGCACACCCGGCTGCCGCGCTGGCCGATCAGCCAGCCGATATTGAGGATCTTGCGCAACAACGGCGCCGCGGCTTCCTTCGGATTGCCGGCGCCGATGGCCGGGGTGTCGACCACGTCCAGGGCTCCGTGGCCCATGGCTTCGAAAACCCGGTGCACATTCTGCTGCCGGTCAACGGTGACGATCACAATGGCACACGGCGACTCGGCCATGATCCGCCGGGTAGCTTCGACGCCATCCATCACCGGCATGATCAGGTCCATCAGGATCAAGTCCGGGGTGTCCTCGGCGCATTGTTTCACCGCTTCGGCACCGTTGCCCGCGACCCAGATCACTTCGTGCGCCGGCTCCAACGCCAGGGCACGGCGCAACGCTTCTACCGCCATGGGCATATCGTTGACGATAGCAATCCTCATCCCTGAGCGCCCCCAATCAGTTCCACCACCGCGTCGAGCAGGGCGTCGTCATGAAAACTGGCCTTGGCCAGATAATAGTCGGCCCCGGCGTCCAACCCACGGCGACGATCTTCTTCACGGTCCTTGTAGGACACCACCATGACCGGCAGCGACTGCAAGCGTGTGTCTTTACGCAAGAGGGTGACCAATTCAATCCCGTCCATTCGTGGCATGTCGATATCGGTGATCAACAGGTCAAAGTCTTCGCCGCGCAGGGCGTTCCAGCCGTCCATGCCATCCACCGCGACCGCCACCTCGTAACCCCGGTTGAGCAGCAGTTTGCGTTGCAGTTCGCGCACGGTCAGGGAGTCGTCGACCACCAGCACGCGCTTGCGCACAGCCTCGCTGACCTGGCGCTTGCGCCGGTCGATACGTTCCAGGCGACCGGTATTGAGCAGTTTTTCCACCGACCGCAGCATGTCCTCGACGTCGACGATCAACACCGCCGAACCGTCGTCGAGCAAGGCCCCGGCGGAAATATCCTGGACCTTGCCCAGCCGTGGGTCCAGCGGCAATACCACCAGGGTGCGCTCGCCGATAAACCGTTCCACCTCAACCCCGTAGACCGCCTCGCGCTCGCGGATCACCACGACCTTGAGGCTACCATCCTGGTGTCCGCTGGCCGGACGCTGCAGCAACTGGCTGGCCGCCACCAGCCCGACATGCCGACCTTCATGCCAGAAGTGCTGACGCCCCTCGAGCTGAACGATGTCCTCGGGGGCCAGATCACACATACGCTCGATATGGGCCAGAGGAAAGGCATAGGCCTCGCCGCCAACTTCCACCACCAGG
This sequence comes from Pseudomonas sp. GW821-FHT04D07, assembly GCF_059420225.1. Classification (NCBI taxonomy): domain Bacteria; kingdom Pseudomonadati; phylum Pseudomonadota; class Gammaproteobacteria; order Pseudomonadales; family Pseudomonadaceae; genus Pseudomonas; species Pseudomonas sp. GW821-FHT04D07. The sequence continues at coordinate 116,706 of NZ_JBWKTH010000001.1, read as the reverse complement.
CTGCGCACCACCGACAAGGTCAGCGGCACTTCGAGGTGGAAGCGGCTGCCCTGCCCCGCTGCCTGCTCCAGCACCACCGCGCCGTGCAACTGGCGGACCATATGCTGCACCGCATCAAGACCGACCCCGCGCCCGGAGACTTCGGTGACTGTGTCCCGCAGGCTGAAACCCGGCAGGAAGAGAAAGCTCAGCAGTTCCTCTTCGCTCAGTTGCGCGGCGGTTTCGGCCGGTGACAACTGGCGCTCGATAATGTTGCGCCGAACCCGTTCCAGGTCGACGCCAGTGCCGTCGTCGCTCAATTGCAACACCAACAGCCCGGCCTGGTGCGAGGCGCGCAGGCGAATCAGGCCTTCCGCGGGTTTACCGGCCAGTACCCGCAGCTCCGGGCTCTCGATGCCATGGTCGACCGCATTGCGCAGCAGGTGGGTCAGCGGCGCTTCGAGCTTTTCCAGCACGTCGCGGTCGACCTGGGTTTTCTCCCCTTCGATTTCCAGACGAACCTGCTTACCCAGGCTACGGCCCAGGTCGCGAACCATTCGCACCTGACCATTGAGGACATCGGCAAAGGGTCGCATGCGACAGGCCAGGGCCGTGTCATAGAGCACCTGGGCACGCTGGCTGGCCTGCCAACCGAACTCGTCCAGCTCCAGCGTTTGCGCCGCCAGCATCTGCTGGGACTCGGCCAACAGGCGCCGGGCATCGACCAGGGCCTCCTCGGCCTCAAGGCTCAGGCCGATGTTTTTCAATTGCTCGCTAAGCTGGTCCAGGGCGCGCAGGCCTTTGTTCTGTATCCGCCGCGCCCGCTGCATGCTCGCCAGGTAAGGTTTGATACGCTGGGTTTCCACCAGGGACTTGCTCGACAGATCGAGCAAGCTGTTCAAGCGTTCAGCGGTGACCCGCAACACCCGTTCGCCACCTTCGGCGACCCGGCGGCCGGGGCTCGTCGGTTCAGGTGAGGCCGTTTCAACAAGCACGCTTTCAACGTCAAGGGACGCGGCTGGCGGCACGAATTCAGGTTCCGGCAACACGGCCACACCCGCCCGCTCAGGCACCGTCCGGGCAACGGCGGCTGCAGGATCGAGCAACGCCTGCAACCGCAGGACATAGGCCTCGATCTCCACCGGTCCGACATTGGCGCTCGGCGTGGCGATGCGCATCAACAGGTCGGTGCCGTGCAGCAAGGCGTCGATATGTTCCGCTTGCAGGTATAAGCGACCTTCCTGGGCGCTGACCAGGCAATCCTCCATCACATGGGCCACGCTGACCCCGGCATCGACGCCGACGATCCGCGCCGCGCCCTTGAGCGAATGGGCGGCGCGCATGCAGGCTTCGAGCTGGTCGGCCTGGGTCGGGTTGCGCTCCAGGGCCAACAAGCCGGCGCTGAGCACCTGAGTCTGGGCCTCGGCCTCCAGACTGAACAGTTCCAGCAGCGACGAGTCGCGCATTTGATCAGGGGTCATGTGAGGCTCCGGGTCACGGCCAACAACAATTGCTCTTCATCCAGCCAACGCAGACTGCGCCCCTTGAACGGCAATACGCCACGGGTGAACCGCGCACTGGCCTGGGGGCCCGCGGCGCTGGCGTTGTCGAGCAGACGCTGGTCGATGGCATGGATACCGTCCACCTCGTCCACCGGCAGCACCACCGGACCGCCCTGGGCACTGACGATCAGCATGCGCGGCATGACCCGCCCGGTCGGTGCGACCGTGAGCGAGGCATCCAGCCCCAACAACTCCACCAACGACAGACAAGCCACCAGCGCCCCGCGCACATTGGCCACACCGAGCAAGGCCCGCGAGCGCTGGTGCGGCAGGGAATGAATCGGTCGCAACGGCGCGACTTCCACCAGGCAACGGGTGACCAGGCCCAGCCATTCCTCGCCGAGCCGGAACATCAGCAGCGAACGGGTGATGACATCGCTGTCGACCGCCACTGTCGCGGCCTGCTCGGGACGCTCCTGTTGCAACGAGTAACGGTCCAGCAGGCGCGTGGCGGCGGCGGAGTACACCGCGCAGTTGCGGCAGTGGATATGCTCGCCCAGCAGCGGGCAGGACTTGTCGCCGTGGATACCGATGCGGTTCCAGCAATCGTCGATTTTCTCGGCGTCGTGGTGGGTCAGGTTCAAGGCTGTCAAACCGCTCATCGTTTACGCTCACTGTCAGCGGTGCGCTCGCTACGGGCGGCGCGTTCCTGCAATCGTCGGGCGCCTGCCACGTCGCCCTGGGAGGCCAGCAAGGCCGCCAGGTGGACAAGAGCCTCGGGATGCTGCGGTTCCAGGTATAAAGCCTTGCGATAAAAACCCTGGGCCTCCAGCGCACTGCCGGCCACGTCGCTCAGCAGGCCCAGCCAGTAGAACACCTGGGCCAACGGCGGGTGTTGACGCAGATAGGTTTCGCAGGCCTGGCGGGCTTGAGCGCCCTTGCCTTCGTTGGCCAGGGTGGCGATCCGCGCCAGCAAGCCAGCCGCGTCGTCCGACGTCTTGGCCGTCACCACCGGCGCTGGCACCGGCGGCGCGAAAGCCGCGCCGCTGCTGAACGGTCGACGCGGCGGCACCGGCGCGCTGACCGGCTGCAACACCCGCACCGGCAAGGATGGCGGTACGAGCACTGGTAAGGGTTCGAGCTCGGCTTGCGTCTGGCGGCGGAAGGCAAAGGACTGCGCCGCGCCAATGGAGCGCATGCCCATCCGCCCCAGCAGGTTGCCCTCGGCCGGGCCAATAAACAGTACCCCGTCGACATGGGTGAGGCGCTTGAGGATGTCGAAGACCTGGCGTTGCGTCGCCAGGTCGAAATAGATCAGCAGGTTGCGGCAGAACACGAAGTCATAGACCTCGCCGACCCGCAACTCGGGATCGAGCAGGTTGCCGCTCTGCAAACGCACCTGTTCGCGAACCCGCTCGCTGAGCCGGTAAGCGTCCGCCACCTGCGTGAAATGCCGCTCGCGAAACTCGAGGCCCTGGCCACGAAAGGAGTTCTTGCCGTACACCGCGCACTTGGCCCGCTCCAGCGACAGCGGGCTGACGTCGATGCCGTCGACCTTGAACTGGTGCGGCGCCAAGCCCGTATCGAGCAAGGCCATGGCGATCGAATAGGGCTCTTCGCCGGTGGAACAGGGCAGGCTGAGGATCTTCAGGGTGCGCAGGCCCTTGAGCTGCGCCAACCGCTCAGTGGCGAGGCGCGTCAGGGTGGAAAAGGATTCCGGGTAGCGGAAGAACCAGGTTTCCGGAACGATCACCGCCTCGATCAACGCTTGCTGTTCGTCGTCGCTGGTCTGCAAGCGGGTCCAGTAGTGATCCGCCGAGGGCATCTGCAACTGCATGCAGCGTTGCCGCACGGCACGCTCGATAATCGCCGGGCCGACCGAGGCCACGTCGAGGCCGATGCGCTGCTTGAGAAAGTCGAAAAACCGCTGGTCGTCACTCATGCAGGCCCCTCATCCGCAGCCGGAAACAGCAGCGCGCGCACCTCGGCGCTGAGCAGGTCGTTGACCCGGATACGTTGCAGCAGGCCCTGGGCATCTTCACGCACCGGTCCCAGGTAGGGCGCCGCGCGGTTGTCCAGGCCATAGGGCTGGAAGTCCGCCGGGTTGCAGCGCAGGGTATCGGTGGCCTGTTCGAGAATCAGCCCGAGCAAGCGCCCGGGCACCTCGCCGGCGGGACGATAATGTACCAACACCAGCCGCGTGCTGGTGCGCGCCGCCGCTGGCTCACCGAAGGTCATGGCGCTGACGTCGATCACCGGCACCATCGTCCCCCGATGAGCCAACACCCCCGCCACCCAGGCGGGTGCCTGGGCAATCGGCTTGAGTTGCAGGCACGGCAGTACCTCGGCCACCTCGACGGCCTCCAGGGCATAACGTTCACCCTGGATCCGAAAGACCAGGAACAGGCTGTTCCTGGGCTGCGCGCTGGCGACGCGTTTAGCCACCCACTCGCTCATCAGACTTTGAAACGCGAGACGCCGCTGCGCAGGCCCACCGCGACCTGGCTCAGCTCGTCGATGGCGAAACTGGCCTGGCGCAGGGACTCGACGGTCTGGCTGCTCGCGTCGCCCAGTTGCACCAGGGCGTGGTTGATCTGTTCAGCCCCGGTGGCCTGGGCCTGCATGCCTTCGTTGACCATCAGCACCCGTGGGGCCAGGGCCTGGACCTGATGGATGATCTGCGACAGCTGCTCACCGACCTGCTGCACTTCGGACATGCCGCGGCGCACTTCCTCGGAGAACTTGTCCATGCCCATGACCCCGGCGGACACCGCCGACTGGATCTCACGCACCATCTGCTCGATGTCGTAGGTGGCGACGGCGGTCTGATCCGCCAGGCGCCGCACTTCGGTGGCGACCACGGCAAAACCGCGACCGTACTCGCCGGCCTTTTCCGCTTCGATGGCGGCATTGAGGGACAACAGGTTGGTCTGGTCGGCGACCTTGACGATGGTCACCACCACCTGGTTGATATTGCCGGCCTTCTCGTTGAGGATCGCCAGTTTGGAGTTGACCAGGTCGGCGGCGCCCATCACCGAATGCATGGTTTCTTCCATGCGGGCCAGCCCTTGCTGGCCGGAGCCGGCCAGCACCGAGGCCTGGTCGGCGGCGGTGGACACCTCGGTCATGGTTCGCACCAGGTCCCGCGAGGTGGCGGCGATTTCCCGCGAGGTCGCGCCGATCTCGGTGGTGGTCGCGGCGGTTTCGGTGGCCGTGGCCTGCTGCTGCTTGGAGGTCGCGGCGATTTCCGTGACCGAGGTGGTGACCTGTACCGAGGAGCGCTGGGCCTGGGAGACCAGGGCCGTCAACTCGGTCATCATGTCGTTGAAGCCGGTTTCCACCGCGCCGAACTCGTCCTTGCGCTCCAGGTTCAGGCGGCTGCTCAAGTCACCGGTGCGCATGATTTCGAGTATGTCGACAATCCGCTGCATCGGCGCCATGATCGCCCGCATCAGCAGCAGGCCGCAGAGGCCGGCGGCGACCACCGCGATCAGCAACGAAATCCCCATGCTGATTTTCGCCGCGGATACCGCCGCGGAAATCGAGTTGGTGTCCTGGTCGGCCGCCCCCTTGTTCTCGTTGATGATCGCGTTGAGGTGCTGGCGACCGGCGACCCAGGCGGGCGCCAGTTGCTCGTTGAACAGACGGACGGCCTGGTCGTTCTGTTTGTGCTGATAGAGATCCAGCACGTTGACCAGCAGCTTGTTGTAGGCCTCGTGATCCCGCTTGAAAAGATCGAAGGCGGCCGCGTCCTCGGGCCTGAAGACCGTTGTCTGGTAATTGCTTATCTGCTCCGCCAGAAGGTTTTCGAACGCCTTGAACTGCGCCTGGTCGGCGGCACTGATAGCGCCGTCCGCGTTGAACCCCAGCAATTGTTGGGTCAGCACGTAACTGTCGACCCAGGCGCCGCGGATCATGGTGCTGTAGTAAACCCCGGGAAGGGTGTCGGTGCGCACACTCTCCTCGCTGGACTCGATCGACAGCAGTCGGGAATACGAAGCGACGACCATCAGCAACATGATCGCGATGATGACGGCAAAGCTTGCCAGTATTCGTTGGCGCAACGTCCAGTTCTTCACTCGCAGTCCTCTAGAGCCGTTCAAATGAAGGGCAGTATAGCCGAGCGTGTGTCATCCTTGATCCATCCATTCCAGGAACCCAGGCCATGCCCGCCCTGCCCAGCTTACGCAGCCGTTTTGCGTTGATGATCGCCGTGTTGGTCAGCCTGCTGAGCTGGTTGTTGGGTTCGTTCATCAGCCACGACTCCAATTCGCGAATGATCAACGAAATCGGCCAGGATCTCGCCGAAAATGCCTACCAGATGGCCGATCGGCTGGACCGCGACATGGCCAGCCGGATTCACCTGCTGAGCGTCATCAGCCGGCTGCAGGTGATGCAACAAGCCTCGGATACCCCGCAGATCCGTCACCTGCTCAACCATTTGCAGGAAGAGTTCCCGAGCTTCGCCTGGGTCGGTTTCGTCGCCCCCGACGGCGTGGTCAAGGCCGCGACCCAGGGTGTTCTCGAACAGGTCGATATCGGCGCGCGGCCAGTGTTCACCCAGGGCCGGGAACACTTGTTCGTCGGTGATGTGCATGACGCCAAGCTGCTGTCCAGACTGCTACCCAACCCCAATGGCGAGGCGATGAAGTTCGTCGATATCAGCCTGCCGGTGTTCAGCGACGAACTTAGCAACATACCATCACCAAATAAAGTCGGGGTACTCGCGACGCACCTGTCCTGGGCTTGGGCCGAGGAGCTGCGCCAATCCTTGTTCGAACCCCTGAAAGACCGGCGCAAGGTGGAGTTTTTCGTCCTCGCGGCCAACCATCAGGTCATTCTCGGTCCCCGCGAGTCGATCGGCCAGTCATTGCCCCTGCCCTTGCTCGACCACCTCGACCCCCAGCAGGCCCGCTGGGGCGTCCAGCGCTGGCCGGACGGCAACGACTACCTGACGGGAATTGCCATGAGCCGCGGTTATGGCAGTTATGCCGGGCTGGGCTGGGCCGTAGTGTCGCGCCAGACCCTCGATGAAGCCTACGCCCCGGCCAAGGAGTTGCAGCGCGATATCCTGGCCTGGGGCATCGCCCTGGCGGTGGTCATCGCCTTTATCGGCTGGCTGCTGGCCACCTGGTTTACCCGGCCGCTGCATGACATCGCCAGGGCCGCCGACCGTTTGAGCCTGGGTGAATCCATGGAGATTCCCGAGGTCAAGGGTACCCGGGAAATCGCCCAGTTGAGCCAGTCGATCCGCCATCTGGTGGACAGCCTGAGCAATCACCAGACCGCCCTGGGGATGATGGAAAGCCTGGCCCACCATGATGCCCTGACCGGCCTGCCGAACCGCGCCGCCCTGGAAAAATACCTGCCGCGCGCCCAACAGCGCAGCCAGGCGCAGAACCACTACCTGGCCTTGCTCTACCTGGACCTGGACGGTTTCAAGCCGATCAACGACCAGTTCGGCCATGCCGGCGGCGATGAACTGCTCAGGGAAGTAGCGAGCCGCTTGCGCCTCTGCCTGCGTGAAGGCGACCTGGTGGCGCGCCTGGGCGGCGACGAATTCCTGATGGTCCTGCAGGTGCCCCGCCACGATGCCATCGACCAGGCGCGCAGCATTGCCGAACGGGTCCTGGCCAGCCTGGGGCAATCGTTCCAGGTGCACGATGTGCCCGCCTGGATCGGTTGCAGCATCGGCGGCGCACTGTGGCCCCTGGATGCCGCGGACCTGAGTGACGTGCTCGGCCTGGCGGACCAGGCCTTGTACCGCGCCAAGCATGCGGGCAAGGGCCAGGCGCATTTTCATGGGATGGCCAAGGAAGGCGGTTTGTGCTGACGCCCGCCACCGGCAAGGCCATCGATTAAAAAGATATACACTGGCTCGCATCCATAAAAACAACCTGCCGGTTAACCGGCATCGGTGCCCGCCCCATGATGACCCTGCGTCAGATCCGTCATTTTATCGCCGTGGCCGAGACCGGCTCGATCTCCGCCGCCGCCCAGGCGGTGTTTATTTCCCAGTCGACCCTGACCCTGGCGATCCAGCAACTGGAGCAGGAGATCGGCGTCAGCCTGTTCAACCGCCATGCCAAGGGCATGACCCTGACCCACCAGGGCCATCAGTTTCTGCGCCAGGCCCACCTGATCCTGGCCACCGTCGACAATGCCAAGCGCAGCCTGCAACAGAGCACCGACCAGGTCGCCGGGCAACTGACCATCGGCGTGACCAGCCTGGTGGCCGGTTACTACCTCGCCGACCTGCTGACTCGTTTCCAACGCGCCTATCCCAACGTGGAAATCCGCGTGATGGAAGACGAGCGACCTTATATCGAACACTTGCTGGTCAGCGGCGAGATCGATGTCGGGGTGCTGATCCTCTCCAACCTCGAAGACCGTCACGCCCTGCAGACCGAAGTCCTGACCCATTCGCCGCATCGCCTGTGGCTGCCGGCCCAGCACCCGCTGCTGGAACACGACAGCATCAACCTGGCCGATGTCGCCCGCGAGCCGCTGATCCAGCTCAATGTCGATGAAATGGACCGCAATGCCCAGCGCATGTGGCGCGGCGCCGGCTTGCAACCGCGGATCACCCTGCGCACCGCGTCGACCGAGGCAGTGCGGAGTTTGGTGGCCGCCGGGCTGGGGGTGTCGATCCAGCCGGACATGACCTACCGACCCTGGTCACTGGAGGGCGACATCATCGAAGCCCGGCCACTGGCCGACCTGAGCCAGACCCTCGACGTTGGCCTGGCTTGGCGCCGAGGCACCGCCCGGCCGCCGTTGGTGGACCCGTTCCTGACCGTGGCCCGTGAGCCACCTCACGGCGGGCGCAAGCCATCTATTTAATCGAACGCTGCATTCAGTATTTAGTATTTGTCGACCTCCCGTCCGCCCACTAGTCTCTTGCCATCCATCTAGAGAAAGGCCGGACTCCAGCGATAGGGGAAGCTCCATGGCCACACAAGAAAAGAGAACTCGCAAAATGGCTGGCGCGCACCCGACCCCACTGTTCACCGCTTTACTGATCGACGGTGAACTCGTTGCCGGCCAGGGTTTTGTCGAGCCAATCCTCAACCCGGCCACCGGCGAGGTGCTCACCCATATCGCCGAAGCCAGCAGCGAACAGGTCGAAAGCGCCATCCTCGCCGCCCACCGGGCCTTTCCCGGCTGGTCGCGGACGACCCCGCAGCAACGCGCCACTCTCCTCCTGGCCATCGCCGACGCGGTAGAAAAAAACGCCGACCTGCTCGCCCGCCTGGAATCGCTGAACTGCGGCAAGCCCCTGCACCTGGCCCGCCAGGACGACCTGAGCGCCACCGTCGACGTCTTCCGCTTCTTCGCCGGCGCCGTGCGTTGCCAGACCGGCCAGTTGTCCGGCGAGTACCTGCCGGGCTACACCAGCATGGTCCGCCGCGACCCGATTGGCGTGGTGGCCTCCATCGCGCCGTGGAACTACCCGATCATGATGGCCGCCTGGAAGATCGCCCCGGCCCTGGCCGCCGGCAACACCCTGGTGTTCAAGCCATCGGAACACACGCCGCTGTCGATCCTGGCCCTGGCGCCGGTCCTCGCCGAGCTGCTGCCGCCGGGGGTGATCAATATTGTCTGCGGCGGTGGCGAGGGGGTCGGCAGCCATCTGGTCAGCCACCCGAAGGTGCGCATGGTGTCGCTGACCGGCGATATCGTCACCGGCCAGAAAATCCTCCAGGCCGCCGCCAAGAGCGTCAAGCGCACCCATCTGGAACTGGGCGGCAAGGCACCGGTGATCGTCTGCAACGACGCCGACCTGCAAGCCGTGGTCGAAGGTGTGCGCAGCTACGGCTACTACAACGCCGGGCAGGACTGCACCGCCGCCTGCCGGATCTACGCCCAGGCCGGGATTCACGACAAATTGGTCGCCGAACTCGGCGCGGCGGTCAGCAGCCTGCGGTTTGCCGGCAAACGCGACGCCGACAATGAAATCGGCCCGCTGATCAGTACCCGCCAGCGCGACCGCGTCGCCAGCTTCGTCGAACGCGCCCTGGGACAACCGCATATCGAACGGGTCACCGGTGCCGCCGTGCATTCCGGGCCCGGCTTCTATTACCAGCCGACCCTGCTTGCCGGTTGCAGGCAGAGCGACGAAATCGTCCAGCGCGAAGTGTTCGGCCCGGTGGTCACCGTGACCCGCTTCGACGAATTGAGCCAGGCGGTGGATTGGGCCAACGACTCGGAATACGGCCTGGCCTCGTCGGTCTGGACCCAGAACCTGGACAAGGCCATGCAGGTGGCTTCGCGCCTGCAATATGGCTGCACCTGGATCAACAGCCATTTCATGCTGGTCAGCGAAATGCCCCACGGCGGCCTGAAGCGATCCGGTTACGGCAAGGACCTGTCCAGTGATTCGCTCCAGGACTACAGCGTGGTGCGCCACATCATGGCGCGCCACGGCCAGCATCTGTAACACGCTCTACGCTAATAACCAGCCCGCAAACGGCACGCTGCATCACGTTCAACTGCCCCGACCATAATTAAAGAAGAGGGAATCCCCATGTTCGTGCACAAGACCGCATTGCTCAGTGCAATGACCACCGCGCTGCTGGCCAGCGTCTCGATCCAGGCCGCCGAGCCGCTGAAAGCCGTCGGTGCGGGCGAAGGCCAACTGGATATCGTCGCCTGGCCCGGCTACATCGAGCGCGGCGAAAGCGACAAGGCCTACGACTGGGTGACGGGTTTCGAGAAGGAAACCGGTTGCAAGGTCAGCGTGAAAACCGCGGCCACCTCCGACGAAATGGTCAGTCTGATGGCCAAGGGCGGTTATGACCTGGTCACCGCCTCCGGCGATGCGTCCCTGCGGCTGATCGTCGGCAAGCGTGTGCAACCGATCAACACCGCGTTGATCCCGAACTGGAAGAACCTCGACCCGCGGCTCAAGGATGCGCCGTGGTACGTGGTCAACAAGCAGACCTACGGCACCCCTTATCAGTGGGGCCCGAACGTGCTGATGTACAACACCAACGTGTTCAAGCAGGCACCGACCAGTTGGGGCGTGCTCTTCGATACGCAGAACCTGCCGGACGGCAAGTCGAACAAGGGCCGCGTGCAGGCCTATGACGGCCCGATCTATATCGCCGACGCGGCGCTGTACCTGAAATCGGCCAAACCGGAACTGGGCATCCAGAACCCTTACGAACTGACCGAAACCCAGTACAAGGCCGTGCTCGACCTGCTGCGGGCGCAGCAGCCGTTGATCCATCGCTACTGGCATGACGCCACAGTACAGATGAGCGACTTCAAGAACGAAGGCGTTGCCGCGTCCAGCTCCTGGGGCTATATGGTCAATGGCCTGCAGGCGGACAAGCAGCCGGTGGCCTCGACCATTCCGAAGGAAGGCGTCACCGGCTGGGCCGACACCACCATGCTGCACGCCGATGCCAAGCACCCGAATTGCGCCTACAAATGGATGGACTGGTCGTTGCAGCCGAAGGTCCAGGGTGATGTCGCGGCCTGGTTCGGCTCGTTGCCGGCGGTACCGGCGGCGTGCAAGGAAAGCGAGCTGCTCGGGGCCGAAGGTTGCAAGACCAATGGCTTCGACCACTTCGACAAGATCGCCTTCTGGACCACTCCGCAGGCGGCAGGTGGCAAGTTCGTGCCGTACAGCCGCTGGACCCAGGATTACATCGCGATCATGGGCGGCAGGTAACAGCCCGGATTGAGGGGCAATGACGAACCTGTGGGAGCGGTGCTTGCCCGCGAAGCTTTTAGCGGCCTCGCAGGCCTCTTCGCGGGCTAGCTCCGCTCCCACAAGAGATCTGTGTCGAACACCCAACTTGCGTACGACATAGACCCTGTAGGAGCTGGCTTGCCGGCGATAAGGCCCTTGAGCCTTGCATCGCCTATCCGCACGCCATCGCCGGCAAGCCAGCGCCTGCAAGGGTTCGCAGTGTTAGTCAGATCAGCATCCACCGTTTCAGCTTTTTCAGAAGTCCAGGCCGGGCCGCTGCCACAACCCATGCCTTCTCGGAGCACCGTATCATGACGCTTGCAGTCCAGTTCACCCACGTTTCCCGTCAGTTCGGCGAAGTGAAAGCCGTTGACCGGGTTTCCATTGATATCCAGGACGGCGAGTTCTTTTCCATGCTCGGCCCTTCCGGCTCGGGCAAGACCACCTGCCTGCGCCTGATCGCCGGTTTCGAACAACCCAGCGCCGGCTCGATCCGCATCCATGGCGAAGAAGCCGCCGGCCTGCCACCCTATCAGCGCGACGTGAACACAGTGTTCCAGGACTACGCGCTGTTCCCCCATATGAACGTACGCGACAACGTCGCCTACGGCCTGAAAGTCAAAGGTGTCGGCAAGACCGAACGCCTGAACCGCGCCGAAGAAGCCCTGGGCATGGTCGCCCTGGCCGGCTACGGCGAACGCAAGCCGGTGCAGCTCTCCGGTGGCCAGCGCCAGCGTGTGGCCCTGGCCCGCGCCCTGGTCAACCGGCCCCGCGTGCTGCTGCTCGACGAACCCCTCGGCGCGCTCGACCTGAAGCTGCGCGAGCAGATGCAAGGCGAGCTGAAAAAGCTCCAGCGGCAACTGGGCATCACCTTCATCTTCGTCACCCACGACCAGACCGAAGCCCTGTCCATGTCCGACCGCGTGGCCGTGTTCAACAAAGGCCGCATCGAACAGGTCGACAGCCCACGCAACCTCTACATGAAACCGGCCACCGTGTTTGTCGCCGAATTCGTCGGCACCTCCAACGTGATTCGCGGCGAACTGGCGAAACAGCTCTGTGGCAGCGACCTGCCGCTGTCGATCCGCCCGGAACACGTGCGCTTCGCCGACGGGGCGGTGCAAGGCCATGAGGTCGAGATCAGCGGCCTGCTCCACGATATCCAGTACCAGGGCAGCGCCACCCGCTACGAACTGAAACTGGACAACGGCCAGACCCTGAACATCAGCCAGCCCAACAGCCAATGGCAGGACACCCATAGTGGGCATCAGGCCGGCCAGCGCATCACCGCGCGCTGGGCGCGGGAAGCCATGACCGTGCTGGCGAGCGAGGCCTGAGATGAACACCCTGGCCCTCCCCCAAGCGACTGCCGCCGACTCGCCGATGCGGCGCTTCGCCAACCTCTTGTACCGCCGCCCCAACGTCTACCTGGCACTGCTGCTGGTACCGCCGCTGATCTGGTTCGGCGCGATCTACCTCGGCTCGCTGCTGACCTTGCTCTGGCAGGGTTTCTACACCTTCGACGACTTCACCATGGCGGTCACCCCGGACCTGACCCTGGCCAACTTCGCCGCCCTGTTCGCACCGTCGAACTTCGACATCATCCTGCGCACCCTGGGCATGGCGCTGGTGGTGTCCATCGTCGCCGGCTGCATCGCCTTCCCCATCGCCTACTACATGGCGCGCTACACCACGGGCAAGACCAAGGCGTTCTTCTACATCGCGGTGATGATGCCGATGTGGGCCAGCTATATCGTCAAGGCCTACGCCTGGACCCTGCTGCTGGCCAAGGGCGGTGTCGCCCAATGGTTCGTCCAGCACCTCGGGCTGGAGCCACTGTTGCAGTTCGTGCTGGGGATTCCCGGGGTCGGCGGCAGTACCCTGTCGACCTCGCACCTGGGACGCTGCCTGGTGTTCGTCTATATCTGGTTGCCGTTCATGATCCTGCCGATCCAGGCTTCCCTGGAACGCCTGCCGCCGTCGCTGCTGCAAGCCTCTGCGGACCTCGGCGCCAGGCCGCGCCAGACCTTTATGCAGGTGGTCCTGCCGCTATCGATTCCGGGCATCGCGGCAGGGTCGATCTTCACCTTCTCGCTGACCCTGGGCGACTTTATCGTGCCGCAACTGATCGGCCCGCCCGGCTATTTCGTCGGCAGCATGGTCTACGCCCAGCAGGGCGCCATCGGCAACATGCCGATGGCGGCGGCCTTCACCCTGGTGCCGATCGTGCTGATCGCCGTGTACCTGTCCATCGTCAAACGCCTGGGGGCCTTCGATGCGCTCTAATACACCACAACACGGCGACAAGGCCTCGCTGGGCCTGCGTCTGGCCGCCTGGGGCGGGCTGCTGTTCCTGCACTTCCCGATCCTGATCATCTTCCTCTACGCCTTCAACACCGAAGACGCGGCGTTCAGCTTCCCACCCCAGGGCTTCACCCTGAGGTGGTTCAGCGTGGCCTTCGCCCGGCCCGACGTACTGGAAGCCATCAAGCTGTCCTTGCAGATCGCCGCGATTGCCACGCTGATCGCCATGCTGCTCGGCACCCTGGCCTCGGCCGCCCTGTATCGCCGGGATTTCTTCGGCAAGCAGGGCATCTCGCTGATGCTGATCCTGCCGATCGCCCTGCCGGGGATCATCACCGGGATCGCCTTGCTGGCGACCTTCAAGACGTTGGGGATCGAGCCGGGAATGTTCACCATCATCGTCGGCCATGCGACTTTCTGTGTGGTGATCGTCTACAACAACGTTATCGCCCGCTTGCGCCGTACCTCCCACAGCCTGATCGAAGCCTCGATGGACCTGGGGGCCGACGGCTGGCAGACCTTCCGCTACATCGTCCTGCCGAACCTCGGCTCGGCGTTGCTGGCCGGCGGCATGCTGGCGTTTGCCCTGTCGTTCGACGAGATCATCGTCACCACCTTTACCGCCGGGCATGAACGCACCTTGCCGATCTGGCTGCTCAACCAGCTCAGCCGGCCACGGGACGTGCCCGTGACCAACGTGGTCGCCATGCTGGTGATGATGGTCACGATGCTGCCGATTCTCGGCGCCTACTACCTGACCCGCGGCGGCGAAAGCGTGGCTGGCAGTGGTGGCAAATAACCCCGGACAAGCGCACACATTTCCTTGTAGGAGCCAGCTTGCTGGCGATAGGCGTCAACGAAAACGCGGAGAACCTGAAAAACCGCGGTGCCACTGCCTCCATCGCCAGCAAGCTGGCTCCTACAAAAAAGCACTGATGAGGACATAACCATGCAAACCAAACTGCTGATCAATGGCCAACTCGTCAACGGCGAAGGCCCGGCCCAATCGGTATTCAACCCGGCCCTGGGTCGGGTCCTGGTGGATATCAACGAAGCCAGCGAGGCCCAGGTCGACGCCGCCGTGCGCGCCGCCGATGACGCCTTCGAAAGCTGGTCACAGACCGCACCGAAAGACCGTTCGCGGCTGTTGCTGAAACTCGCCGACGCCATCGAAGCCCATGGCCCGGAGCTGGCGAAACTGGAGTCGGACAACTGCGGCAAGCCCCTGAGCGCCGCCCTCAACGACGAGATCCCGGCCATCGCCGATGTGTTCCGTTTCTTCGCCGGCGCCAGTCGCTGCATGAGCGGTTCGGCGGGTGGCGAATACCTGCCCGGCCACACCTCGATGATCCGTCGTGACCCGGTGGGCGTGATCGCCTCCATCGCGCCATGGAACTACCCGCTGATGATGGTCGCCTGGAAAATCGCCCCGGCCCTAGCCGCCGGCAATACCGTGGTGCTCAAACCCTCGGAACAGACCCCGCTGACCGCCTTGCGCCTGGCCGAACTGGCGGCGCAGATCTTCCCGGCCGGCGTGCTCAACCTGGTCTTTGGCCGTGGCCCGAGCGTGGGCAATCCGCTGGTGACCCACCCGAAAGTGCGCATGGTGTCGCTGACCGGTTCCATCGCCACCGGCTCGCACATCATTGCCAGCACCGCCGACAGCGTGAAGCGCATGCACATGGAACTGGGCGGCAAGGCCCCGGTGATCATCTTCGACGACGCCGACATCGACGCCGCGGTGGACGGCATCCGCACCTTCGGTTTCTACAATGCCGGCCAGGACTGCACCGCCGCCTGCCGGGTCTACGCCCAGGCCGGGATCTACGAAAAGTTCGTCGAGAAACTCGGCGCGGCGGTCAGCACCATCAAGTATGGCTTGCAGGATGATCCGCAAACCGAGCTGGGCCCGCTGATCACCGCCCAGCATCGTGATCGTGTGGCCGGTTTCGTTGAACGCGCGTTGGCACAGTCGCATATCCGCCTGGTGACGGGCGGCAAGGCGGTGCCCGGCAATGGCTTCTTCTTTGAACCGACGGTCCTGGCCGATGCCCGGCAGGACGACGAAATCGTCCGGCGCGAGGTGTTCGGGCCGGTGGTCTCGGTGACCCGGTTCGACGATGAAGCCCAGGTGCTGGGTTGGGCCAACGATTCGGACTACGGCCTGGCCTCGTCGGTGTGGACCGCCGATGTCGGTCGCGCCCATCGCCTGGCGGCGCGCTTGCAGTACGGCTGCACCTGGGTCAACACCCACTTCATGCTGGTCAGCGAAATGCCCCACGGCGGGCAGAAGCTGTCCGGGTATGGCAAGGACATGTCCATGTACGGGCTGGAAGACTACACCACCGTGCGGCATGTGATGTTCAAGCACTGACACATCAATACCAGGGTTGTCCGCGAAGCTGGCGTTCGTCTTGAGGGCCTCTTCGCGGGCAAGCTCCGCTCCCACAGGTTATCGGTCGCCTGCGAAAAGTAAATTCGACGCAGTCATTGTGGGAGCGGAGCTTGTCGGGACGCCGCACCGCCGCGAAGAGGCCAGAACAAGCACCACCATTCAAGATCTCTACCTGCAATCCAGATCCACCACAACAATACCGAACCGGGACGGGCCGTCATGGCCCGGCCACGGTTTCGGACCCCTGAAATCTGCCGCTTTTCCGGAGCAATACCGTCATGAGTGCACAACCCCACCTCGGCGCAGCAGCCGACAGCGGGTGTTCGAGCGCCATCAACCGCTCAGCGTGCTGTTCAACACCTTCGATATCCGCGTCGACGGTTCCTACCTGCCAGCATTCCTCAGCGCGTCCCTGGCGGGCATGACAACCTGTGCGGCTCAAAACCGCGAAACACCCTCCATCACATTCAACAGGCAGCACATCGCATTGCGGTCCTCTTCCGACAACGCACGATAGCGTTCCAACAGTTGTCGCTCTTCAGCGCTGAGCTTGCGCACCCTGGGCCGGGATGGTGCCCTGAACGTCCAGAGGAACAGTATGAAACCGAAAATGCTTCGCGCCTTTGCCATGACCGCTGCCCTCGCTGGATAAACCTGCCCCGTCTGAACGAACCGCTCAAACCTACCCTAAGCGTAGGAACAGTCCGAATCAGGCTAAGAACATTTCGAAATTTCCAGCAAGAAAACTCAGGTTATCCTGGCAAGAGTCCGTGATGAGCACCCAAGGCGCGCCTATTCATACCGCACCAGCTCAAACCCCTCCTCCAGTGTCGGGGCTTCGAAATAGCGGGAAATCACCTCGAACTCGGCCTCGCTGGTCTTGAACGGGTGATCACCCGCTTCGTTACGGATCTTCAGGCGCGCCTTGCACACATCATCGCCCACAGCGAGGAAATGCAACCGATGAGCAGCCTCCGCGTTTTCGAAGACCGACCGGGCCCAAAGCCGGCTGGCCACGGTATTGGATGGAAAATCGAGGACCACCGAGACCCCCGCTTTCAATAGCGCAACGAGATGCTCGGCCAAGGCCCCGCGCAAGCGGGTGGCGCAGCGCACGTAGTCGGTGATCTCGCTGATCTCGCCCGGATACAGGCGCGCGAGCCAGACGTCCTCGCTGATCAACACCGTCGAGGCTGTCGCCGCCAGGCGTTGTGCCAGCGTTGATTTCCCCGAGCCGATCTTTCCACAGACCAGGTGCAGGGTCGGAACGCAATCACGAGTAGCAAAAGCTTCAGGTTGCGACATTTCAATCTCCTTTTGACGTCCAATACCCACGAAGCGGCCAGAAAAAACCCGCCTCGGTGGGCGGGTTTCGGGTGTTTTCAGAACACGCGTCAGCCCACCCTCGGATTGAGGGTGGGAATAATCGAGATGTTCAGGTGTGAGTTCATAAAACCGACCTTATTCGTTCAAAGGCCTTACGGCAAGCATCAAGCCCTCAATCACGCAAGTCCGATTCATGAATCGGCTGGTCGCGATGGGTCGCACGCTGATACTGCGCCGGCCAGATCGCCTTGTGCCCACCCAGGTCATCATCGGCATGCAACGGCCAGTAAGGGTCACGCAACAACTCGCGGGCCAGCAGGATCACATCTGCCTGACCGGTGCGCAGGATGTGCTCGGCCTGGGCTGGCTCGGTAATCAGGCCGACGGTACCCGTGGCGATATCGGACTCCTTGCGTACACGCTCGGCGAAACGGGTCTGATAACCAGGCCCTGTGGGAATTTCCGCATTGGCGGCGGTACCGCCCGAAGACACGTCGATCAGGTCGACACCCAAGGCTTTCAGACGGCGCGCCAACTCCACCGTTTCGTCCGGATTCCAGCCGTCTTCCACCCAGTCGGTGGCCGAAACACGGACAAACAGCGGCAGTTCGTCGGGCCAAACCGCGCGCACCGCTTCGGTCACCTGCAACACCAGGCGGATACGATTTTCAAAGGAGCCACCGTATTGGTCGCGGCGCTGGTTGCTCAATGGCGAAAGAAACTGGTGCAACAGGTAACCATGCGCCGCATGCACTTCGACCACCTTGAAACCGGCGATCAAGGCCCGCTGGGCGGCCGCGACAAAGGCCTGGATCACTTCGGCGATCTGCCTCTGATCCAGCGGCGTGGGCGACGTGTGCTGCGGATCGAAGGCAATCGACGACGGGCCAACCGGGGTCCAACCGCCCTCCTCCGGTTTGACGCTGCCATGCTTGCCCAGCCAGGGCCTATGGGTGCTGGCCTTACGCCCGGCATGCGCCAGCTGGATGCCCGCCACCGCCCCCTGGGCCGTGATAAAGCGGGTGATGCGTTGCAGCGGTTCGATCTGTTCGTCGTTCCACAGGCCCAGGTCCTGGGCGGTGATCCGGCCTTCGGCGGTCACCGCGGTGGCCTCGGTGAAAATCAGCCCGGCCCCGCCCACTGCCCGACAGCCCAGATGGACGAGGTGCCAGTCATTGGCCAGGCCCTCGACGCTGGAGTACTGGCACATAGGAGAGACCGCGATGCGGTTGAGCAGGGTCAATTGACGAAGGGTATAGGGTTCGAGCAGCAGACTCATGGGGCACCTCTCAAATCAAGTGGGCTGGCTCCAGGGTTCTGTTAGAACGTCGGCAAGTGACAAGAGTGGTGGATAACCGCCCCCCGGCGGGTAGAAAACAAGACGACGTCACAAGACCATTCAGACAGTGCTTACAGCCTAGTCGACAATGGCTCGGGCGGGAGGGATCAGCGGATTTAAACCGGCACCATCGCCTGTAACTCGCCTCTGGAGCCTGACCCGACAAAACCAGCCAACACGGTCCCTTGTAGGCGCTGGCTTGCCGGCGATGGCGGTCGAACAGGCGATGCAAGACTTTTTGGCCTCATCGCCGGCAAGCCAGCTCCTACAGGGGACCGCGTTGACCGTGGTTGCGAGTCAACGGTCAAGTCGGTATCCACAAAGCGCCCTCGAAATACCTCAGCGCGGCTCGATATGGGCAATCATCAGCTGCACGCTTTCCTTGCCGCGAAACTCGTTGAGGTCGAGCTTGTAAGCCAACTCCACCCAATCGACCCGCGCATGGGTCCACAACTCCGGGTCGATGCCGAAGGCAATGCCATCGAGCTTCAGCGAACCGCACTCGCTTTTCAGCACCACCTTCAGGTGACGCTCGCCGACGATGCGTTTTTCCACCAGTTGGAACACGCCATGGAACAACGGCTCAGGGAAATGCTGGCCCCAGGGACCGGCATTACGCAACGCCCGGGCCAACTCCAGGTTGAACTCCTCGATAGCCAACGAGCCATCGGTCTGCAGGCGTCCGGTCAGGTCATCCGCGGACAGCTGACGACGCACTTCAGCATCAAAGGCTGCGGCAAACAGCGGGAAGTTCTCCTGCGGCAGGCTCAGGCCGGCGGCCATGGCGTGACCGCCGTACTTGCCTATCAACTCCGGGTGCTGCGCCGCCACCACACTCAAGGCATCGCGGATATGGAAGCCCGGCACGGAACGGCCGGAGCCCTTGAGCATGCCGTCGCCAGCATCGGCAAAGGCGATGGTCGGGCGGTGATAACGTTCTTTCATCCGCGAGGCGAGAATCCCGATCACCCCCTGGTGCCAGTCCGGCTCGAACAGGCACAGGCCAAACGGCATCGACTCCAGCGGCAGGTCCTTGAGCTGGGCCAACGCCTCGCGCTGCATGCCCTGCTCGATGGACTTGCGGTCCTTGTTCATGTCATCAAGCTGGCTGGCCATTTCCAGGGCCTGGGCCGGGTCTTCGCAGAGCAGGCATTCGATGCCCAGGCTCATATCATCCAGGCGTCCCGCGGCATTCAGACGCGGACCGAGGATAAAACCGAGGTCGGTGGAGGTCAGCCGCGAATGCTCGCGCTTGGCTACCTCCAGGATCGCCTTGAGCCCCGGCCGCGCACGCCCTGCGCGAATCCGCTCGAGGCCCTGGTGCACCAGGATGCGGTTGTTGGCATCCAGCGGTACCACGTCGGCGACGCTGCCAAGTGCCACCAGGTCGAGCAGCTCACCGATATTCGGCTGCGGCGTATTGGCGTACCAACCCAGGCTGCGCAAACGCGCGCGCAAGGCCATCAGCACATAGAAAATCACCCCGACACCGGCCAGGGCCTTGCTCGGAAACTCGCAGCCCGGCTGGTTCGGGTTGACGATGGCATCGGCCGCCGGCAATTCGCTACCGGGCAAGTGGTGGTCGGTGACCAGCACCTTGAGCCCGGCCGCCTTGGCGGCCTGAACCCCCTCGATGCTGGAAATACCGTTGTCCACGGTGATCAGCAATTGCGGCTCGCGCTGCAAGGCCACGGCAACGATTTCCGGGGTCAGGCCATAGCCGTATTCAAAGCGGTTTGGCACCAGGTAGTCGACATTCGCGGCCCCCAGCAAGCGCAAACCCAATACCCCGACAGTGCTGGCGGTGGCGCCGTCGGCATCGAAGTCGCCGACGATCAGGATCCGCTGGCGCTGCTCCAACGCCGTCACCAGCAGGTCCACCGCCGCGTCGATGCCCTTGAGTTGCTGGAAGGGAATCAGCCGCGCCAGGCTCTTGTCCAACTCGTCCTCGGACACCACGCCGCGGGCGGCGTAGAGGCGGGTCAACAATGGCGGCAAATCACCGAGAAAAGGCAGTGTGGCGGGCAGCGGGCGGGGTTCGATACGCATGGGAATAATTAACCGCGCTCGCCCATCAGCCATTCCAGCTGGACTTCATGCTGACCACGATCGTCGGTGACGAAGATGGTGCCTTCGCTGATCATCACGTCCCACTTGATCACCCGTGGCATGTCCTTGGCCAGGGTCTCGAGGATGTCTTGCGGCACGGCGGCGATATGCACGTTCTTCAGGTTCTTCACCGCGTCGACCACCTTGGTCTGCCAGACCCGCAGGCTGCCGTAGGCCAGCAGACTGGTGCGCTCGGTACGGCGCGAGCACCAGGTCAGGCGATCGGCGTCCGGCTGGCCGACTTCGATCCAGTGCAATACACGATCATCCAGGCTCTTTTCCCACAGTGCCGGCTCATCCACTTCCGACAGACCCCGACCAAACGACAGCTGCTCGTTGTACCAGAAGGCGTAGGCCAGCAGACGCACGGTCATGCGCTCCTCGGTTTCCGACGGGTGGCGGGCGATGGTCTGGTTGACGCTCTCGTAGACCCCACGATCCAGGTCGGTGAGGTTCAGGTTGAATTTGTAGGTCGTGGACGGCTGGGCCATGAACAGGGCTTCTAAAGACGAGGAAAGGCGGCCAGTCTAACCGATACGCAAGGCAAGCAACGACTGCTCGAAGTTATGCTGATGGCGCCAGCCATGATAAAAGGCTCTATTGCCCCCGTGTTGTCCTACAGGATCTGCCATGCCGCTCACCGCCAAACCCCTTTCCGGCCTGAAGGTCATTGAGCTCGGCACCCTGATCGCCGGTCCTTTCGCCTCGCGCATCTGCGCCGAATTCGGCGCGCAGGTGATCAAGGTCGAATCGCCGGATGGCGGCGACCCGCTGCGTAAATGGCGCAAGCTGTACGAGGGCACCTCGCTGTGGTGGTTTGTCCAGGCGCGCAACAAGCAATCGCTGACCCTGAACCTGAAACACCCGGACGGCCTGGCCATCCTCAAGCAATTGCTGAGCGATGCGGACATCCTGATCGAGAACTTCCGCCCCGGCGTGCTGGAAAAACTTGGCCTGGGCTGGGAAACCCTGCACGCGCTGAACCCGAAACTGGTGATGGTGCGCCTGTCGGGCTTCGGCCAGACCGGGCCGATGAAGGATCAGCCAGGCTTTGGCGCGGTCGGTGAGTCCATGGGTGGGTTGCGCTACATCACCGGTTTCGAAGACCGCCCCCCGGTGCGCACCGGGATTTCCATCGGAGACTCGATTGCCGCGCTCTGGGGCGTGATCGGCGCGCTCATGGCCCTGCGTCATCGCGAAGTCAACGGCGGCAACGGCCAGGTGGTGGACGTGGCCCTGTACGAGGCGATCTTCGCCATGATGGAAAGCATGGTCCCGGAGTTCGACGTGTTCGGTTTTATCCGCGAGCGCAGCGGCAACATCATGCCGGGGATCACCCCCTCTTCGATCCACACCAGCGCCGATGGCAAGCATGTGCAGATCGGCGCCAATGGCGACGCGATCTTCAAGCGTTTCATGCAAGCCATCGGCCGTGACGACCTGGCGAACGACCCGCTGCTGACCAGCAATGATGGTCGCGACAGCCGGCGCGATGAACTCTATGGCGTGATCGATCGCTGGGTGAACAGCCAGCCGCTGGACGCGGTACTCGCCACCCTGAACCAGGCCGAGGTGCCGGCCAGCCGGATCTACAGCGCCGAAGACATGTTCAGTGACCCGCAGTTTCTCGCTCGGGAAATGTTTATCCAGGCCAAGTTGCCCGACGGCAAGGACTTCAAGATGCCGGGGATTGTGCCGAAATTGTCCGAGACACCAGGTTCCAGCGAATGGGTCGGGCCTGAACTGGGCGAGCATAACGACGTCGTACTGGGTGGCCTCGGTTATGACGCCGCACAGATTGCACGTTTACATGAAAGTGGCGCTATCTAGCATGCCCTGGTGGCAAGACTTTGACCTGACTGCGCAGAAGGTATGGACGTCATGAGCCCTCGATTTCTCTGGCAACACATGCTCTGTCGAAACCCCTTCATCGCCCTGCTGGCAGTGCTGGCCTGCGCCCTGCCCAGCGTTGCCCAGGCCAAGGACACGCTGATCTGGCTGCTGCGGGACTTGCCGCCACTGAGCATTTTCGATGGCCCGCAAAAAGGCCAGGGGGCCATCGACCAGTTGTGGCCGCTGTTGGAGGCCGCCATGCCGGAGTACGAGCACACGAGCCTGCGGGTCAACCGCGCGCGCGGCATGCAAATGCTTGCCGAGCCTTCGTTTACCTGCGACCCGATGCTGCTCTGGACGGCCGAGCGGGCGAAGACGATCGTCTTCTCCATTCCCAGCCTCGGCCAGGTCAGCAACGGCCTGGTGGTGCGCCAGGCGGACCGTCCACTGGTCGCGCCATTTGTGCAGGAGGGTCAGGTTGACCTCGCCGCCTTGCTGGCCAGCGACCCTCTCAAACTGGGGATTGTCGCCGAACGCAGCTATGGCCAACTGATCGATAACCTGTTGAAACAGACACCCGCTGGACGATTGGCCGCCCATTACGGCAACGATGCCTTGGGCAGCCTATTGCAAATGCAGCGTTTGGGACGCCTGACCGCACTACTCGGCTACTGGCCGGAAATCCGCTACCAGGCCCAGCAACAAGGCATCGTGACCGAGGACCTGGCGTTCTATCCGATCAAAGGCGTCGATAAATACCAGTTCATCCGCGTCGGTTGCTCCGACACGGAACAGGGACGCGCGGCCATCGTGCACATCAATCAGATCCTGCGTGAACTGCGTCAGCACCAGTTGCTCGACTTCTATGTGCAATGGCTCGACCCACAACAGCGCGACGCCTATCGAGAGGATGCCAAGCAGTTTTTCCTGACGCCTGAGGCCCCGTGACAAACGCCAGGCAAAAGAAACCCCGAGAAGTGGGGAAACAACTCGGGGTTAAACGTGGCCTACAAAGACCAGTACAACAAGCTACAAGCACCGGAGCACAATGCTTGATCCTGCCGTTATAAATCTGACACCCACTGCGAAAAAAAGGTTCCCGAGAAACTTTACACGGCAGTCGAGCGGAACACCTTGTCCTGGGCGGCGTGACGCAAGGCCGCGATGACGCTGGGTTCCAGACGCCCTTCGGCGATGCGCAGGTCACGGTGCAGCCCATCGACCACATCGGTCAACAAACGCTTGTCGCTCAATTGCGCATGGCTGATTTCACGGCTCAGCAGGACCAGGCCCACACGGCTGCTCACGGTCAACAGGCATTCACCCTGACTTCCCGATGGCGTCAGGGTGACGGGATAGGGACTCAAGGCTTCATTCAGCAACAGACTGATACTTTCCATCTCGATCACCACTCAATAGTCGAAACCCGACAGGTCAAAAACAAAGGGGCTGGAGTCAAAGACCGCCAGTCGGAGAAGAAAGTTCGTCAAGCCAGCTAACCTGATATCGGTAGAGGCCGAGCATCAAGCAGCGGCGCCTACCGTTCCATTGCGAGCATGAACGAGAAAGATGACAGAGAGAAAACAACCTGGCTCAGCGTCCCCAGCGCCCTTGCGCATCATCCTGGCGGATGATCACCCGATTTTCCTGATCGGCCTGCGCGTCCTCCTCGAGCGCGATCCCGGACTGAGCGTCGTCGGCGAGGCCAGCTCGCCACAGGAGCTTCTGGCGCTTCTGCAAGGCTGTGCCTGCGAGGTCCTGGTCAGCGACTTCATGATGCCGGTCGAACAACAGAGTGATGGGTTGCGCATGCTCGAAAGCGTGACCCGGCAGCACCCACAGTTGCCAATCGTGGTGGTGACCATGCTCAACAACGCCGGGCTGTTCCGCTCCATCCTCGATCTCGGGGTCATGGGGCTGCTGAGCAAGGCCAGCCTGGCCGCCGAGCTGCCGGACGCCATCGCCCAGGTACGCCGCCGGCGCCCCTATGTGGCCAACTCGATTCGCCAGACCCTGGCACTGGCCGGTGAGGTCGGTGAGCACCGCCTGGGTAACCAGGAGCAACTTTCGCCCCGAGAACTGGAGGTGACACGCCTGCTGGCGGCCGGGCGCAGCGTCGGTGAAATTGCCACCCAGCTGTGCCGCAGCAAGCAGACGGTCAGTGCGCAGAAGGTCAGTGCCATGCGCAAGCTCGGCCTGTCCAACGATGCGGCGCTGTTTCTCTACCTCCAGGAACATGGCCTGGCTTGAGCGCGCAGCGTTAAAGGTTCACGGCATTCATGGCCGCGTATTGCAAAGTCCCGGACAACGGGTGAACCGGGCCGAACCCCGCCACTTCCAGCCAGGACAACAGTTCGGCGCGACTCATGACCGGTGCGACGAAGTCCCCCTGGATCAACGAGTCGCCCAGGGCCATGGCCGCCTGGTAGTCGTTTTCGCTTGCAACCCCGCTGAGGACCACCTGCAAATGCATGCCCCGCGCCATGCGCAAGACGCCGGCGACGATCGCCGACTTGCGCGGATCCGCCGCCATGCCGACGACGAAGGGCGAACCGATCTTCAGCTCGGTGAAGGGTAATTCGAGCAGGCGCTGAAGGCTGCCGCCGCCCGCGCCGAAATCACCGACGGACAATTGGCAACCGAGCATGCGCACTCTCAACAAGCCTTCGGTCAACGCGCTGGCACTGTTGGCTTCGGCGCTTTCCAGCAGGTCGAGGGTCAGTCGCTCGGGCGGCAACTCGAAGCGCTCCAGCAAGGCTCTGAGCCGATCGCCGAAGTCCGCTTGTTCCAACAGACTCCCCGGAATGCTCACGGCAACCGGCAAGGCTTCATCGGTGGCAAAGCGCACCTCGGCCGACAGGCTCACCGCCTGTTCCAGCACCTGCCAGATCAGCGTCTGCGCCAGCCCGGCGTATTCGAGCACCGGCATGAAACTGCTGGGCAGCAACAAGCCCTGTTGCGGGTGCTGCCAACGCACCAGCACCTCGACCCCGACGACTCGACCGTCATGGCTCAGCCTCGGTTGAAAGTGCGCGGTACAGTATTTTTCGATGGCCGAGCCCCCGGCACAAGCCTGCAGTTCGTGCAGCGACAACAGCTCGCAGACCTGGGCCAGCGGCAGGCCAGGGCGCTGCCGGGCGAAACGTTGCTGGTAGCTCGCCAGCAAATCCGCCAGCGCCGCGGCCGACGTCGGCTTGCGCAGACAGCCGAGGACATGCAGCCCCTGCTGGCGCGCCATGTGCGCGGCGCCCTCGAGCACCTCCTGCTCGGCACTGCTGAGAATGATCAGGGCCTGAGCCTCCTGCCCCTCGGCCAGGGAGCGAATCAGCTCCAGACCATCGCCCTCCTCCAGCTGCAGGTCGCAGATGGCCACGTCGATAGGGCCACGGTTGGCCAGCGACTGCCGGGCGCTCTCGACATTTTCCGCAGTCAGCACATCAAACACGCCAGTGGCATTGAGCATCTGGTGCAAGGCCATCAGTTGAAAGGAGTTGTCTTCAAGAATCAGGACTTTGAGTGCACGCATCGAGGGTCTCCGCAAAATGAGGCGGCCAGGGTCCGCAATGACCCTCGACTTTAATCAACCGCCCCAGCCGGGCCCCATAGGACAAGTCCTAAAATGTCGGAATATCCACCTGCAGATGCGCTTCGATATCCTCCAGCACCCGTTCGATGACCTGCTTGAGGGCCTGCCAGTCCGCCGCCACCCGTTCCTCGGACTTGAGCCGCACGCAGCTGTCCAGGTCGGCGCAGGCACGCGCCAGGGCAATGGCATCGATCAGGCAGGCGATCCCCTTGAGCCGATGGACCGCCACCGCCAAACCTTCCCAGTGGCCCAAGCCGACCGCGACTTCCAGCGCCCCACGCTCCTGTTCGAGGTTCTTGCGCAACTCCAGCAACATACGCCGCATGACCTCGGCATTGGCACAGGTCATGGCGCTCAGGGCCTGAATATCGAAGGAGCGCTCGGGCCCGATGCGCGCCAGCAGTTGCGCCAGCTCGTCCAGCGAGACCGGCTTGACCAGCAGTTCGGTCATGCCCGCCTGCCGGCAGCGCTGGCGTTCATCACTCATGGCATTGGCCGTGCAACCGACCACCGGGCACGGCGGACGCTGTTCCTCGGCCTCGACCCGGCGTATCGCCTCGGCCAGCGCATAACCACTCATGTCCGGCATATTGCAATCGGTAATCACCAGGTCGAACGGCTCCCGCGCCAAGGCTTGCAACGCCGCCTCGCCACTCTGGCAGGCGACCACCTGCTGACCGAGAAAGCGCAACTGCTGGTTGAGCACCAGGCAGTTGGCGGACAGGTCGTCGACAATCAACACCTTGAGCGACGCCAGCCGAGGCCTGCGATCCTCCGCGGCGGCCGGTATGGCCTGGGCCGGGACCGATGCCACCGGCTTGAGCGCCAGCTCGATACGCACCCGGGTACCTTCTCCCGGCTGGCTCAGCAAGGCGATACTGCCGCCCATCAACTCCACCAGTTGCTTGCAGATACTCAAGCCCAGGCCGGTGCCGCCATATTCTTCATCGGCCTGACCGCGGATCTGGACAAAGGGGGCGAAGAGCGTCTGTTGCTGTTCGAGGCCAATCCCCTTGCCGCTGTCTTCGATGCTGACGCACAGGGTTTCCAGGTCCGCGGTGCACAACAGGCGGCGCACCTGAATACGGACAAAGCCTTCGGCGGTGAACTTCAGCGCATTACCGATCAGGTTGTTCAACACTTGACGCAAACGCAGCGGATCGAACCAGTAATCACCCGCCAGCCCCGGCTCCATCTCCAGGCTCAGTTCGACACCCTTGCCCCGCGCCGCGGCCTCGAACAGTTGCCGCACGCTTTCCAGCAGCGCGACCAGGGAGCCGGCGCGCAACGCCAGGTGCATGCCACCGGCCTCGATCTTGGCCAGATCGAGGCTATCGCCGATCAAGGCGGTCAGTTCCTGCGCCGATTGATACGCCACCTGCAGCGCCTGGGAGAGTTCCCGCCCATTGATGCGGGCTTGCTCGCGTTCGAGTTCGAGCAGGCCGATGATGGCCACCATCGGGGTGCGAATCTCGTGACTCATGGTCGCCAGGAACGCACTCTTGGCCTGGTTGGCCTGCTCCGCCTGCTGGCGCGCCTCCATCAACTGGGCCTCGAGCTGCTTGCGTTCGGTAATGTCGATCCAGCCGCCGAGCAGCCCTTGCAACTGCGCTTCCGCCGAGTAGAACGGCACCATCCACTGGTAGATGTCGATCCGACCACTGGCAAAGTCGAGCTGGCGGTCCTGGAACAGCGGTTGCTGGGTTTCGAACAACTGGATGAACTCGCCGTGCAGTTGCTCGGCGGTGGCCAGGGGCAAGATGTCCACTTCGGTAATCCGCCGGCCCTGGACTTGCTCCAGCGTGGTAGAAAAGCGCTCCTCGTAGCTGCGATTGCAGGTCATCAGGCGACCGTCCAGGTCGCGCACGAAAATCGGATTGGGGATACCGTCCAGCAAGGCCCTCTGGAAAGCAAGCTGATCGCTGAGTTCCTGTTCGGCTCGACGGCGCTGGCGAATCTGGATATTCAACCGGCGGTTCCAGGCCAGGGACACGCCGCCCAGCAGGATCATCACCGCCGCCAAACCGTAGACCCAGCGCGGCACCCGCTCCCAGACCGGGCGCATCGGCGCCAGGCCGATCGCGCCGTGCCATTTGATGCGCAACGCCCGCAGTTCGGCCACGGGGAACGCCTCCAGCGCCTTGTTCAGGATACTGAGCAGCTCCGGGTCGGTCTTGACCACCGAGAAACTGTCAGCCGACCAGAGGCCCTCGACACTGCGCCCGACCTTCAGCCGCCCGGGCGGATACAGATAGGCCCGCGTATCGCTCTGGATGGTCGCGGTCGCTTCACCGCGCTCGACCATCGCCCGGGCCTCCTCGGGGGTCTTGACCGTGCGCAGGTCAATCTCCGGATACCCCCTGCGGATCATCGGTTCCAAGGCGTGTTTCTCCGGCAGCACCAGCACCCGCCCGGACAGCTGCGAGAACGAGCCGAGGGGCGAGTCGTGCACACGCACCACAAACACCCAGGCGCTGCCACCAAAGGCATAGGTGAAATTCAGGAAGGCCTTGCGCTCGACACTCTCGGCCAGCGTGGTGCTCATCAGCGCCTTGCCGTCGTGAAGCAGGTTGACACTCTCGGCGGTGGAGGCAGTCTCCTTGTACTCGAACTGCAGGCCGGTCATGCGCGAAATACGTGACAGCAGGTCCGGATTGAGACCGACCCAACGGTTGTGGCCATCCTTGTAGATATGCGGCGGATACGGCTGGGCCACCACCGTGACCTTTGGGTTGCGGTCGATCCAGGCCAGTTCCGCAGTGGTGAGGCTGATGCGTTGCTGGGCGATGTCCGAGCCGAAGCCGGTGGTCCAGCGGGCGAGGATCTCCCGTCGGGTGGCGTTGTCGGTGTGCTCCAGGACCCGCTCCACCAGGCCGCTGAGCACGTGATCGGACTGGCGCGTGGCAAAGGCGAAGCCAATCGGCGGCAAGTCGCTCTTGTCCTTGATATGCACGCCCATGTAAGGCCGCAGGCTCTTGTAGGCGCGGACAATCACCTCATTGCCGATAAAGGCCTCGACCTCGCCCTGGGACAACGCCTCCAGGGCACTGTAGAGGGTCGGGGCAAGGATGATCTCGCTCTGCGGGTAAGTGGCATGCACCACCTGGGCATCGGCGTAGCCATCGAGCAGCACCACCTTCTTGCCGTTGAGATCGTGAAGACCGTGAGCGCCGGCGCGGCCGACGATCACCGAACGGTCCGGCATGTAGTCGCTGGAGAAGCTCAGCCCGGGCACACCGCGCTCGTAGCCGTTGGCACTGGTGAGAATATCGATCTGCCCGCTGCGCAGGGCCTCGACCGCCTGGTCGCGCTCGCCGAAGCCGAGCACCTGGACCTGCACCCCCAGGCGATCGCGGATCAGCCCGACGTAATCGGCACTGATGCCCTGGTAGCGGTTGCGGTCGTTGGTGATATCGACGGGTTCATAGTCGGCGACCGAGATCCCCACCCGCAAGGTCCGTTCGGGCCCCAGCCATTGCTCCTCCTCCGGGCTCAGGGGCAGGCGGCCGACCTCGACGAACGAGGGCGGCAGGCTGAACGGCAGGCCCTGGGCCGCCATCGCGCTGACGGGCAGGCACAGCAGCAGCCACCAGCACAGCCTGGCCAGAACGGATTGTATGGATCGAGCCAAAAACGCCATGACGAACTACCTGCCCCCTTCGGTCCATTTCAGGAAATGGCAAAAAAACAGGGCAAGTTTGACATGCGAAAACGATAAAGCCCGCCAAGCGGCGGGCTTTAATGTGTGACCTTTCTAGTCTGTCAGAGCGGCTTACCACGGTTGCCATGCTGGCTGACAAAGGCTTGCACGACTTTCAAGTCATTGGCCAAGACGGTGCAACGCTCATCTCGCTCAAACAAATCGGAAAGGTGCGCAGGTAGTTCGAGCGCTTTTCCTACGCCCGCCTTCTCCACTGCCTCAGGGAATTTGACCGGATGCGCGGTTCCGAGGATCACCATCGGGGTGTCCAGGCTGCGTCGGCACTCGCGGGCCGCGCGCACGCCGATGGCGGTGTGCGGATCGAGGACTTCACCGCTCTGGGCGAAGACTTCGGCGATGGTTGCGCAGGTCTGTGCATCGTCCACGGCCAGGGAGTCGAACAGCTTGCGCGCTTCGCTCCAGCGGTCCTGGTCGACACTGAAACCGCCACCTTGCTTGAAGGTGTCCATCAAGCCGGCGATGGCCGCACCGTTGCGCCCGTGCAGGTCGAACAGCAGGCGTTCGAAGTTCGACGAGACCATGATGTCCATGGACGGCGACAGGGTCGCGTGCAGGGTGTCCTTGACGTACTGGTTGCCGCTCATGAAGCGGTGCAGGATGTCGTTGCGATTGGTCGCGACGATCAACTGGCTGATCGGCAGGCCCATGTTGCGCGCCAGGTAGCCGGCGAAGATATCGCCGAAGTTGCCGGTCGGCACCGAGAACGCCACCGAACGGGCCGGGCCGCCCAACTGCAGGGCCGCGTGGAAGTAGTAGACGATCTGGGCCATGATCCGCGCCCAGTTGATCGAGTTCACCGCGACCAGGCGCGTGCCTTTGAGGAAGCTCTGGTCGGCGAAGCTGTTCTTGACCATTTCCTGGCAGTCGTCGAAGTTGCCTTCGACGGCGATGTTGTGGATGTTATCGCCGAACAGGGTGGTCATCTGCCGACGTTGCACCTCGGACACCCGGTTGTGCGGGTGAAGGATAAAGATGTCGACGTTCTCGCAGTGCTTGCAACCTTCGATGGCGGCCGAGCCGGTGTCGCCGGAGGTGGCGCCGACGATCACCACGCGCTCGCCACGTTTGGCCAGCACGTAGTCAAGCAGGCGACCGAGCAGTTGCAGGGCAAAGTCCTTGAACGCCAGGGTCGGGCCGTGGAACAGCTCCAGCACCCATTCGTTACCATTCAGCTGACGCAACGGGGCCACGGCGCCGTGGGAGAAGGCACCGTAGGTTTCCTCGAGAATCTTCTTGAAATCGGCGTCCGGAATGCTGCCGGTGACGAACGGGCGCATGACCCGGAACGCCAGCTCGTGATACGGCAGGCCGGCCCAGGAAGCGATCTCTTCCTGGGTGAAGCGTGGCAGGTTTTCCGGCACGTACAGGCCGCCGTCGCTGGCCAGGCCGGCCAGCAGCACGTCTTCGAAGTTCAGGGCCGGTGCCTGGCCGCGGGTACTGATGTAACGCATGAAGAATTCCTCTCTAATCGGCAGCGCCGGCTTAGTTCAAGTGCTCGACGCGAATCCGCACGACAGGGCCAACCACGCCTTGCAGGGCCTCCAGCGCCGCGATGGCGTCGTTGATATGCTGTTCCCGCACGCGGTGGGTCAGCAGGATCATCGGCACCAGGCCGTCGTGTTCTTCGACTTCCTTCTGCATGATCGATTCGATATTGATGCCGCGTTCCGACAGGATGCTCGCGACCTGGGCCAGCACGCCCGGATGGTCCTTGGCCTGGATGCGCAGGTAGTAGGCGCTTTCACAGTCTTCGATCGGCAGGATCGGGTGGGCCGACAGCGAGTCCGGCTGGAAGGCCAGGTGCGGGACACGGTTTTCCGGATCGCTGGTCATGGCGCGAACCACATCCACCAGGTCGGCGATGACCGACGAAGCCGTTGGCTCCATGCCGGCACCGGCACCGTAGAACAGGGTCGAACCGGAGGCGTCGCCGTTGACCATGACCGCGTTCATCACACCGTTGACGTTGGCGATCAGACGATCGGCCGGGATCAGCGTCGGATGTACCCGCAATTCGATACCGGCGGCGGTGCTACGAGCCACGCCCAGGTGCTTGATGCGATAGCCCAGGGCCTCGGCGTAGTTGACGTCGGCAGTGGTCAGCTTGGTGATGCCTTCGGTGTAGGCCTTGTCGAATTGCAGCGGGATACCGAAAGCAATGGAAGCCAGGATCGTCAGCTTGTGCGCGGCATCGATGCCTTCGACGTCGAAGGTTGGATCGGCTTCGGCGTAACCCAGCGCCTGGGCCTCGGCCAGCACGTCTTCGAAGGTACGGCCCTTCTCGCGCATTTCGGTGAGGATGAAGTTACCGGTGCCGTTGATGATACCGGCGACCCAGTTGATGCGGTTGGCCGAGAGGCCTTCGCGAATCGCCTTGATCACCGGGATACCACCGGCCACCGCGGCTTCGAACGCGACGATCACGCCCTTCTCGCGAGCCTTGGCGAAGATTTCGTTACCGTGCACGGCGATCAGCGCCTTGTTCGCGGTGACCACATGCTTGCCGTTTTCGATGGCCTTGAGCACCAGCTCGCGGGCGACGGTGTAGCCGCCCATCAGCTCGACGACGATATCGATTTCAGGGTTGCTCGCCACTTCGAAAACATCGTGGGTAATCGCAATACCGGTGGTCTGGAACTGAGGCTTTGGCGTACGCATGGCAATTTGCGCCACTTCGATTCCACGCCCGGCACGGCGGGCAATCTCCTCGGCGTTACGCTGAAGTACGTTGAAGGTGCCGCCACCGACGGTACCTAACCCACAGATGCCTACTTTGACCGGTTTCACTCTGAACTCCCCATGAAACGGCCGACACGAGGTCGGCCGTGGAAAACAGCCGCTGGACTGCCAGCGGCTCGCTATTGATGACCCGGGAACCCGTTCCGCGGGCAGTGCTCGTCAAAGGTTGCGCATGACGAGGCTGAATTACTTGGCGGACAGTGCCAGTTTGGCAACTTGTGCCGCCGGCTGGTAGCCCGGAATGACCTGACCATCGGCCAAAACAATGGCCGGCGTACCATTGACCCCAATTGATTGACCGAGGGCGAACTGCTTGGAAACCGGGTTGGCGCACTTGGCGGCCTTGATTTCATCGCCCTCGACCATCTTGTCCATCGCCGCTTTCTTGTCGGTCGAGCACCAGACCGCCTGCAACTGCTCATCGCCCGGCGAGCCAAGGCCCTGGCGCGGGAACGCGACGTAACGCACCTCGATGCCCATCTTGTTCAGCGCCGGCACTTCGGCATGCAGCTTGTGGCAATACGGGCAGGTGGTGTCGGTGAACACGGTGATATGCGACTTGGTTTCGCCAATGGCCGGGTAGACCACGGTCTCCGCCACCGGAATACCGTTGATCAGCTTGGAGACGCCCAGGCGTTCGGTTTTCTCGGTGAGGTTGACCGGCTTGCCGTCCTTGAGCTGGAACAGGTAGCCCTGCATGACGAACTGGCCGTCGGCGCTGGCGTAGAGCACGCGGCTGCCCTTGAGCTTGACTTCATAGAGGCCGGCCAGGGGGCTGGCGCTGATGCTCTCCACCGGGGTTTCCAGCTGGAGGCTTTCGAGGCTCTTGCGAATCGCCTGCTCGGCGGTGTCATCGGCCAAGGCCAGGGAGCTGACCAGAGCGAGGGCAGCGGCGGCGAAAATCTGGGTCAAACGCATGGGAACTCCTGAAGGCGGGCAAAGGGGTCGAAGCGGATACGACCTCTGGGAAACAGATCGGTTTCAAGCGCCCGCTTTGCAAACCAATAGAGCCTATCACATAAGCCCGGCGGGGCCGAACCCCTGTGTGGCTTAGCCGCGCGGGTGGTGTTTGGCGTGCATTTCCTGCAAGCGCGCGCGGGCCACATGGGTGTAGATCTGCGTGGTCGACAGGTCGCTGTGACCGAGCAACATTTGCACCACCCGCAGGTCGGCGCCGTGGTTGAGCAGGTGCGTGGCGAAGGCATGGCGCAAGGTGTGCGGCGACAGCGATTTGCCGATCCCGGCGACCTTGGCCTGGTGCTTGATCCGGTGCCAGAAGGTCTGGCGGGTCATCTGTTCGCCGCGCTGGCTGGGAAACAGCACGTCGCTGGGCCGCCCACCGAGCAGTTCGACACGGGCGTCACGCAGATAACGCTCGACCCAGACAATCGCCTCTTCGCCCATGGGCACCAAGCGCTCCTTGCTGCCCTTGCCCATGACCCGCAACACGCCCTGGCGCAGATTGACCTGTTCCAGGGTCAGGCTGATCAGTTCGGTGACCCGCAGCCCGCAGGCGTAGAGCACTTCGAGCATGGCACGGTCGCGCTGGCCGATGGCTTCGCTCAGGTCCGGGGCGGCCAGCAGCGCTTCCACATCGGCTTCCGACAGGGACTTGGGCAACGGCCGACCCAACTGCGGCATCTCGACCTGCAAGGTCGGGTCGACGGCAATCAGCCTTTCCCGCAACAGGTAACGATAGAAGCCTCGCACGCCAGAGAGAAAGCGCGCGGTGGAGCGCGGCTTGTAGGCCTGTTCCAGACGCCAGGCCAGGTGATCGAGGATCAGCTCGCGGCCAGCCTTGTCCAGCTCCAGGCCTTTTTCCTGCAACCAGCCGTTGAACAGCGCCAGGTCGCTGCGATAAGCGTCCCGGGTATTGTCGGACAGACCTTTTTCCAGCCACAGGGCGTCGAGAAACTGGTCGATAAGCGGGTGATCGATGGCGGGCATAAGGGCTCGAAAAACAAAAGGCGATAAGCAGATGAACATTGTAGGAGCTAGCTCGCCGGCGATGGCGTCCGGGCAAGCGCTGCAAGGCTCAAGGGCCTCTCGCTGGCAAGCCAGCTCCTACAGGGTGTTCATTGCAACCCGACTGTGACAGCGGCAAACGGCTTTTTCAAAACCCGGAATGCAAAAAAGCAGCCCGGAGGCTGCTTTTTTCTGCATCGGAAGCTGGACTTAAACCAGTTTTTCCTTGATGCGAGCGGCTTTACCCGACAGGTCGCGCAGGTAGTACAGCTTGGCCTTACGTACATCACCGCGACGCTTGACAGCCATGCTGTCGATTTGCGGGCTGTAGGTCTGGAAAGTACGCTCTACGCCAACACCGTTGGAGATTTTACGTACGGTGAACGCGCTGTTCACACCGCGGTTACGCTTGGCAATTACCACGCCTTCGAACGCTTGCAGACGCGAACGGTCGCCTTCCTTCACTTTCACCTGAACGACAATGGTGTCGCCCGGGGCAAAGGTAGGGATCTCTTTGGTCATCTGCTCGGCTTCGAGTTGCAGAATGATTTTGTTAGTCATGCTGTGCTCCTAAGGTAAATCGTTCGATCTACCATCGATACGTTGTTAACTATCGTCCCGCTCGCGGATGTATTCCTCGAGCAGCTTCTTCTCTTCTCCAGAAAGCGAGCGGCTTTCCAGAAGATCGGCGCGTCGTTCCGAGGTCCTGCCAAGGGACTGCTTCAGACGCCAACGCCGGATATGTGCGTGGTTGCCACTGAGCAACACGTCGGGAACACGCTGATCCACATACACCTCCGGACGGGTGTAGTGCGGGCAATCCAGCAAACCATCCGTGAAGGAATCTTCCTCCGCGGAGTCCGCATGCCCTAAAGCTCCGGGCAGCAGCCGTGTAACCGCATCTATCAGGACCATCGCCGGCAGCTCGCCACCGGAAAGAACATAGTCCCCAATCGACCACTCTTCATCGACATGAGCCTCTATAAAGCGCTCGTCAATGCCTTCATAACGACCTGCAATGAGGATTAAGGCTTCCTCGTTCGCCAGGTCGCGTACCGCCAACTGATTCAGTTGCCGGCCTTGGGGCGACAGGTAAATCACCTTCGCCGCCTCCCCTGCTGCTGCCTTGGCCTGAACCAGGGCGTCCTCAAGGGGCTTGATCTTCATCACCATGCCCGGACCACCGCCAAATGGGCGATCATCCACAGTGTGATGACGATCCGTCGTGTAGTCCCGCGGGTTCCAACAGGTCAGCTGCAAGAGCCCCTGTTTCACCGCACGACTGGTGATGCCGTAATCGCTGATGGCGGAAAACATTTCGGGAAACAAACTGATCACTTCTACGCGCAGGCCAGCCAGCTTAGAAGTCCGCATCCCATTCCACCTTCATCTCGCCAGCGGCAAGGTCGACAGCCAACACGCATTGCTCGGTATAGGGCAACAGGCGTTCGCGATCATCCAGGCTGCCCGGGCAAGGCTTGACCACCATGACATCATTCGAGCCAGTCTCCAGCAGGTGATCGATTTTCCCGAACAGTTGTCCGAGGGTGTCGATAACCTTGAGACCTTCCAGCTGGTACCAGTAGTACTCGCCGTCGGTCAGGTCTGGGAACAGGTTGCGCGGCACGCAGATCTCATAACCGGCCAGAAGACGCGCTTCTTCACGATCATCGAGATCCTTGAGCTTTGCGACCAGGAACTTGTCGTTCCCGCGTCCACTGACCAGCTCCACCTGTTTCACGCTACCTTCGCGCCGAAGCGTCCAGGTTTTGTACTCCAACAGGTTTTTAATCGGATCAGTAAAGGAATAAACCTTCACTTCGCCGCGAACGCCATGAACAGAATAGATCTTGCCGATAACGATCAAATCATCGGTAGAAGCCGGCGTCGCGTTCATATTGCTCAGGCCGCAACCTTAGCGTTTTCCTTCAGCAACTGAGCAACACGCTCAGAAGGTTGTGCACCAACGCTCAGCCAGTAGGCTACGCGCTCTTGGTTCACGGACAGACGAACTTCCTGACCACGAGCAACTGGGTTGAAGAAACCCACTTGTTCTTTGTGCGAACCGTCACGAGCGTTGCGGCTGTCGGTTACGGTCAGGTGGTAAAACGGGCGCTTTTTGGAGCCGCCAAGGGCAAGACGGATTGTTAGCATGTGAACATCGTTCCTGTAGTCGGTGCTGCAAATCTAAATGCACAGCGGGCATGGGTGCCCGAAAGGCCGCATATTCTAAGGAATATACGGACTTTTGCAAATGACTTTTTCCGGCGCCCGGCGCCGTGCAATCTGGATTTGCCATAGAGCCGTCGTCAAGACGGCAGGTCAGCTCCCGCTAAACGCGGGTTTACTGGCGATCCCCCGCATCCCTGCGGGGGTAGCGCCGGCCGTCAGGCCGACGCGAATCTTTTACATTTTCGGCATGCCGCCGCCGGGCAACATACCGCCCATGCCGCGCATCATCTTGGCCATACCGCCTTTGGCGGAGAATTTCTTCATCATCTTCTGCATCTGCTTGTGCTGCTTGATCAAGCGTCCGATGTCCTGCACCTGGGTGCCGGAGCCCATGGCGATCCGGCGTTTGCGCGAACCGCTGATCAGCTCAGGGTCGCGGCGCTCGGCCGGGGTCATGGAGTTGATGATCGCTTCCATCTGCTTGAACTGCTTCTCGGCCGCGCCCTGGGCGTTGCCCATCTGCGCCAGGTTGACCCCGCCGATGTTCGGCAGTTTGTCCATCAGGCCACCGAGACCGCCCATGTTCTTCATCTGTTGCAGCTGGTCGCGGAAGTCTTCGAGATCGAAGCCTTTGCCTTTCTTCAGCTTTTTAGCCAGTTTGTCGGCTTTTTCCTTGTCGAGGGTCTGTTCGGCCTTCTCGATCAGGCTGAGCACGTCGCCCATGCCGAGGATGCGCGAGGCGATCCGTTCCGGGTGGAAGGGCTCGAGCGCTTCGCTCTTCTCGCCCATACCGATGAACTTGATCGGCTTGCCGGTGATGGCCCGTACCGACAGTGCGGCACCGCCACGGGCGTCGCCGTCGACCTTGGTCAGGATCACCCCGGTCAGCGGCAGCGCATCGCCAAAGGCCTTGGCGGTGTTGGCGGCGTCCTGGCCGGTCATGGCGTCGACCACGAACAGCGTCTCCACCGGCTTGATCGCCGCGTGCAGTTGCTTGATCTCGGCCATCATCTCGTCGTCGATGTGCAGACGACCAGCGGTGTCGACGATGACCACGTCGATGAATTTGAGGCGCGCTTCCTTGATCGCCGCTTCGGCGATGTCCACCGGCTTCTGGCTGAGATCGGACGGGAAGAAGGTCACGCCGATGTCGCCGGCGAGGGTTTCCAACTGCTTGATCGCCGCCGGACGGTAGACGTCGGCCGACACCACCATCACGGTTTTCTTCTTGCGCTCCTTGAGGAAGCGCGCCAGCTTGCCGACCGTGGTGGTTTTACCCGCCCCCTGCAGACCGGCCATCAGCACCACCGCAGGCGGCACGGCGCTGAGGTTCAGGTCTTCGTTGGCGGCGCCCATCAGGCTTTCGAGCTCGGCCTGGACGATCTTCACGAACGCCTGGCCCGGGGTCAGGCTGCGCGACACTTCGGTGCCGACCGCGCGCTCCTTGACCGAATTGACGAAGTCCTTCACCACCGGCAGGGCGACGTCAGCTTCGAGCAACGCCATGCGCACTTCACGCAGGGTGTCTTTGATATTGTCCTCGGTCAGCTTGGCCTTGCCGGTGACATGGCGCAGCGTCTGCGAGAGACGGTCGGTCAGGTTTTCAAACATGCGCGATCCTTTGAGGCCCTTATGGAGACCGAAGTGATGGCTGCCGGAACAAGGAAAAACAGCGCCTGGCGAGCCTGCGGCGTGGGCAGGTCGCGGATTATAGCGGAGACTGCAAGCGGCCACTAGCGCCACGGTCTTTCGTGGACCGGGGGTTCTATGCCAAACTCAGCGTCTTTCGGGCTTGCCTAACAGGACTTATGCTCCCTTTGTCACCCAGTTTACTGACCAGCCTCGCCGCCGCCTTCATCTACGCCGCTGCGACCCTCTATCAGGGCACCCGCCTGCGCCAAGGCGCCAAGGCGAACAAACGCCTGCTGGTCGGGCTCGGCGTAATCGCCGTGATCGCCCACGCGGTGAGCCTGCTCACCCACCTGATGACCCCGATCGGCCTGGGCCTGGACTTTTTCAACGCCGCCAGCCTGATCGCCGTCGCCGTGATCGCCCTGACCCTGGCGGCCTGCTCGCGCATTCCGGTGGAAAACCTGCTGCTCCTGCTGTTTCCGCTGGGCTTGCTGACGGTGCTGCTGGCACAGTTCGCGCCCTCGGGCACGGTGCAGATCATCGACGAGGAGCCAGGGATCCTGGCGCATATCCTGCTGTCGATCCTGGCCTACGGCATGTTCACCATCGCGGTGTTCCAGGCCCTGCTCCTGTTATTGCAAGACCACCAGCTGAAAAACAAGCACCCCTCCGGGCTGATCCGCAATTTTCCGCCGCTGCAAACCATGGAAAGCCTGTTGTTCGGCTTTCTCTGGGCCGGCTGGAGCCTGCTGTCGCTGTCGTTGATCTCCGGCTGGCTGTTCGTCGAGAACCTGTTCGCCCAGCACCTGGTGCACAAGACTCTGCTGGCCTTCCTGGCCTGGGTGGTGTTCAGCGTGCTGCTGTGGGGGCGCAATCGTCTCGGCTGGCGCGGGCACAAGGCGATCCGCTGGACCCTGGCCGGTTTCTGCCTGCTGATGCTGGCCTATTTCGGCAGCAAGCTGGTCCGCGAATACATCCTGCACATCTGACGGGCCGACAAGACCATGGACAACCTGCCCGCCGGGCCAATGCTCGCCGTATTGGCCCTGCTGATTCTCTGGTCGGCGCTGTTTACCGCCGTTGAAGTCGCCCAGCACCAGCTCGCCGCCCTGCGCCCGGCCTCGCGCTCGGGTGAAAAACCAGCAGCCCGGCTGAAATTCCCCCGCGACAGCCTGATCCTGTGCAATACCCTGTGCCGGGTCGTCGTCGTCATTCTCGGCACCCTGTTGTCGATCCTGCTGTGGGGCCAGCACGGGCCCTGGCGGGCCTGCCTGGGAGCCACGGTGCTGCTACTGGTCTTTGCCGACTACCTGCCGCGCCTGCTCGCCGTCCGTTATCCCGAGCCGATCCTGGCCACCGGCAACGCCTTGCTGGGGATTCCGCTGAAAATCATCTACCCCGCGGCCTGGTTGCTGCACGGTATCGCCCAACTGTTGCTGCGGCCCTTTATCAGCAAGGTCAACGCAGTCAAGCAGAGCGATGAGGACCAGCCACCCCTCGATCCGCAAGACGAACCGGAACACCCACCGCGCAGCCATTCGCTGTCGAGCATCAAGGCGCTGGACAACATCACGGTCAACGACATCCTGGTGCCGCGCAGCGAAGTGGATGGGATCAATCTCGACGATTCCATCGAGGAAATCACCGCACAGTTGCTGAAGAACCGCCGTACCCGCCTGCCGGTGTTCCACAGCGATATCAACCAGGTCGAGGCGGTGATCAATACCCGCCAGATCCTCAATCTGCTGTTCGATGCCAGCCTGACCAAAGCCGCCCTGCTCGCGGCCTGCCACGAGCCGTACTTCGTCCCGGAAAGCACGCCGCTGCAACTGCAACTGCTGAATTTCCACAAGCAGCAGCGGCGCCTGGGCATGGTCGTGGACGAATACGGCGAAGTGCTGGGCATCGTCACCCTGGAAGATATCCTGGAAGAAATCGTCGGCGAATTCGAAAGCGAGCACAGCCTCGACAACCCGCATATCCATCCGCAGGCCGATGGCCGGCTGGTGATCGAAGGTGCCGCGTCAATTCGCGAACTGAACAAGAGCCTGGGCTGGCACCTGCCTTGCGACGGTCCGAAAACCCTCAACGGCCTGGTCACCGAAGCCCTGGAAACCATCCCGGAAAGCGCGGTGTGCCTGAAGATCGGCCGTTACCGCCTGGAAATCCTCGAGACCGAGGACAATCGGGTCAGCCGGGTGCTGGCCTGGCACACCAGCACTACCCCAGCGACGACTCCGCCCCTCTAACGAAAGCGCCGCATAACCCTGTGGGAGCCGGCTTGCCGGCGATGAGGCCCTTGAGCCTTGCGTCGCTTTCGAGGACGCCATCGCCAGCAAGCTGGCTCCTACAATATCTCGCCGAACCCACACCAGCGCCGGCCTTCGCTCTTGTTTGATCCGTCAGTGCCTTCCTATAATCGACCCGGCTTACCCAGCCTAGTCGGAACGCTTGCTTACCCGCAATCCTCCCCTCCGGCCCCACACATTGTCACAATCCGACGCTGGTTCGAACCTTGAACCGCGCGGAACCTGCCCTTATCCCTGGGCGTTCAATACTAATAATTCGCACGCGCAAGACTTTCAGGGACGCCCGCAATGACTTCCAGCAGCACCTTTGACACTGCCACGCCAAGCAAACCGCTGAACTCGACCGCACGAGTGGCGAC
Organism: Pseudomonas sp. GW821-FHT04D07; assembly: GCF_059420225.1. NCBI lineage: Bacteria > Pseudomonadati > Pseudomonadota > Gammaproteobacteria > Pseudomonadales > Pseudomonadaceae > Pseudomonas > Pseudomonas sp. GW821-FHT04D07. The sequence continues at coordinate 75,736 of NZ_JBWKTH010000001.1, read as the reverse complement.
CGCCAGCTTTATCGGCACGGCCATCGAGTTCTACGACTTCTACGTCTATGCCACCGCCGCCGCCCTGGTGATCGGGCCGGTATTTTTCCCGCAGACCGACAGCACCGCGCAGATGCTCTCGGCCTTCCTGACCTTCGGCATCGCCTTCCTCGCCCGCCCGCTGGGCTCGATCCTGTTCGGCCACTTCGGTGACCGTATCGGGCGTAAATCGACGCTGGTCGCTTCGCTGCTGTTGATGGGCGTGTGCACCACACTGATCGGCGTGCTACCCGGCTACGCGACCATTGGCGCCTGGGCGCCGATCCTTTTGTGCCTGCTGCGCTTCGGCCAGGGCCTGGGGCTCGGCGGCGAATGGGGCGGGGCCGCGCTGCTGGCGACCGAAAACGCCCCCGCGGGCAAACGCGCCTGGTTCGGCATGTTTCCGCAACTGGGCCCCTCCATCGGCTTTCTCGCCGCCAACGGCCTGTTCCTGATCCTGGCCATGACCCTGAGCGACGAACAGTTCCGCTCCTGGGGCTGGCGCATTCCGTTCCTGCTCAGCGCCGCGCTGGTGATGGTCGGCCTGTATGTGCGCCTAAAGCTTGAGGAAACGCCGATCTTCGCCAATGCCGTGGCCCGCCAGGAACGGGTAAAAATGCCTCTGGTCGAGCTGTTCAGCCGCTATTGGGCGCCGGTACTGCTCGGCTCGCTGGCGATGGTGGTGTGTTACGCGCTGTTCTATATCTCGGCGGTGTTTTCCCTGAGCTATGGCGTGGCCAACCTCGGTTACAGTCGCGAGACCTTCCTCGGGCTGCTGTGTTTTGCCGTGTTGTTCATGGCCGCGGCCACGCCACTGGCGGCCTGGGCCAGCGACCGCTTCGGGCGCAAGCCGGTGTTGATTTTCGGCGGCGTACTGGCCTTGCTGTCCGGTTTTACCATGGAGCCGTTACTGGGCCATGGCACGACCACGGGCGTCGCGCTGTTCCTGTGCCTGGAGCTGTTTCTGATGGGGATTACTTTCGCACCGATGGGGGCGTTGCTGCCGGAGCTGTTTCCGACCCACGTACGTTATACCGGCGCATCGGCGGCCTATAACCTGGGCGGCATCGTTGGCGCCTCGGCGGCACCGTTCTTTGCCCAGAAACTGGTGGCGCTGGGTGGTTTGAGCTGGGTCGGCGGGTATATATCGGGAGCGGCGGCGTTGAGCCTGATTGCGATTTTCTGCTTGAAGGAGACGCGCTACAACGATTTGAACAAGGTGACCTGACTCCGCTTTGTAGGAGCCAGCTTGCTGGCTCCTACAGTTCGGTGGCGAGCACAAATTGTACGCATGGCACAAATCCGCGCTCGCGGGCGTGATTACAGCTCGACCACAACCGCCTGAGCAGCACGCGTGGCCTTGGCCCGCGCGGCTTCGATCGACTCGTCCCGCGCCAACGCCACACCCATGCGGCGCTGGCCATTGACTTCCGGCTTGCCGAACAGGCGCAAGGCGGTATCCGGCTCGCTCAACGCCGCCCCCAGGTTGGCGAACGCGGTCTGGGTCGACTGCCCTTCCACCAGGATCACCGCCGACGCCGACGGACCAAACTGGCGGATCAACGGGATCGGCAAGCCGAGAATCGCCCGGGCATGCAGCGCGAACTGCGACAGGTCCTGGGAAATCATGGTCACCATGCCGGTGTCATGGGGACGCGGCGAGACTTCGCTGAACCAGACCTGGTCACCCTTGATAAACAACTCGACGCCAAACATGCCGCGCCCACCCAGGGCCTCGGTCACCGCCTTGGCAACCCGCTCCGACTCGGCCAGGGCCAACGGGCTCATGACCTGCGGCTGCCAGGATTCCTGGTAGTCGCCCTTCTCCTGACGGTGGCCGACCGGCGCGCAGAACGTGGTGCCACCAATATGACGAACGGTCAGCAGAGTGATTTCGTAGTCGAAGTCGATGAAGCCCTCGACAATCACCCGACCTTTACCGGCACGCCCGCCTTCCTGGGCGTAGTCCCAGGCCTTCTGCACGTCGTCATCGCTGCGCAGCAGGCTCTGGCCCTTGCCCGAGGAACTCATCACCGGCTTGACCACGCACGGGAAGCCCAGGTCCGAGACGGCCTTGCTGTAGGCCTCGAAGGTATCGGCGAAGTGGTACGGCGAGGTCGGCAACTGCAACTCTTCGGCGGCCAGGCGACGGATGCCTTCACGGTTCATGGTCAGTTGCGCGGCACGGGCGGTCGGCACCACGGTGAAGCCTTCAGCTTCCAGTTCCACCAGGGTGGCGGTGGCGATGGCTTCGATTTCCGGGACGATGAAATGCGGTTTCTCGGCTTCGATCACCGCCCGCAGGGCCGCGCCGTCGAGCATATTGATCACGTGGCTGCGATGGGCCACCTGCATCGCCGGCGCATTGGCGTAGCGGTCAACGGCGATCACTTCGACGCCCAGGCGTTGCAGCTCGATGACCACTTCCTTGCCCAGCTCACCACAGCCACAGAGCAATACGCGAGTCGCGGTCGACGACAGTGGAGTTCCGATACGGGTCATTTCAGGTCCTCAAGGAAGCAGATCAACGACGGCGCCTGGACAATCAGACACCTGTCGGGAAGAAAGGCCGGCATTTTACATGAACTGAGCGGGACATGAACCGAACGGGCGTGGCTTCAGCTGGAAAGCGCCGCCTTGCGCATCCGCCAGGCCATGGCCAGCCAGACGCAGGTCACCCCGGCGAATTTCGAACCCAGGGCGGTGAGGATCACCCCCGGGGTCAGCGCGCCGATCAGACCGAAGAAGATAAAAGTGTCCAACGGAATGCTTAGCGCCGAACTTATCCACAGGCGATCGTGCAGCGGGCGCTTGGTGATGCTGAAAACCAGCCAGTCGATGCATTCGGAGACGGCAAAGGCGGTGGCGCTCGCCAGGGCGATGGCCGGTTCGGAAGTGAAGTAGGACAACAGCAGCGCTGCGATCATCGCGACAATCGCGCCGTGGCCGAAGCGGGTCTGCACCATGTCGCGCAGGATAAACACCAACCCGCCCCAGGCTGACCAGATAATGTCCAGGTGCGGCGCGGCGGAGAAGGCGAAGTTGATCAGTACGACGCTGGCGATGTAGGCGAGAAGAAAAAGCATGGGTTGCAGACTACCTTGTCTATGTAGCCGCACAGGGTACTTCAGCAACCGCGCACGGCCAAGCTCAAGCGTTTGTCGGCCAATACCGAAAGGCCTGCCGGGAAACACCTACGACCTCACAAACACCAAAAATCCTTGGAGCTGGCTTGCCAGCGATGAGGCCCTTGAGTCTTGCATCAATTTCAAGGACGCCATCGCTGGCAAGCCAGCGCCTACAAGGTCCGCGTGTATTTCATGAATTCGGTTTGGCGTTCGGTATCCACAGCAAGCCACCGGCCCTGGCCCGCTCATGGCAACGCCCGAGCACCTCGCGGCGCTCGCTGTTGTCCATGCGACTCCAGCGGGTGATCTCCTCCACCGTGCGCTGGCAACCGATGCAGATGTCCTGCTCATCCAGCGCGCAGACACTCACGCAAGGCGAGGCCAGCGGACGTTCGGCACTGCTCATGCTTCGTCGACCGCCAGGTCACGGGCATAACGCTGGGCGTTGTGCACATAGTGAGCGGCACTGGCCTCGAGCATTTTCTTCTGTGCCTCGGTCAACTCGCGGACCACCTTGCCCGGCGAGCCCATCACCAGCGAACCGTCGGGAATTTCCTTGTTCTCGCCGATCAGGGCATTGGCGCCGATGATGCAGTGCTTGCCGATCTTCGCGCCGTTGAGGATCACCGCGTTGATGCCGATCAGGCTGTAGTCGTCCACGGTGCAGCCATGGAGCATGGCGTTATGGCCGATGGTCACCCCGGTACCAATGGTCAGCGCAAAGCCCATGTCGGTGTGCATCACCGTGCCGTCTTGCACATTACTGTTACGGCCGATCAGGATCAGTTCGTTGTCGCCGCGCAACACCGCGTTGAACCAGACACTGGCCCCCTCCTCCAGCCGGACCTTGCCGACCAGGGTCGCATTGGGCGCCACCCAGCTGTGCGGATGCGTCTCGACCCGGGCATCGCCCAGACGGTATTTCATAGGGTTGTCCTCAAGGCTCACGGCCACCTGAACGGTAGCTCTAGATATTGATAAAACGTTCGGGGGGATTGTGCAGGCTGATCCGCGCGTCATACAACAGGTTGACCAGCTCGACGATCATGATCGCCGTCAGCCCCCAGATCTTGTATTCGCCAAAGCGGTAGCTGGGCACGTACCAACTGCGGCCCTGATAGTCGATGCGGTGGGTATGCTCGCGGGGATCCTGGCGGAAAAACTCAAGCGGCACATTGAACACCGCGGCGATCTCGGCGTCGTTGGCCCGATAGTCGACAAAATCCGGCACTACCCCGACATAAGGCGTGACCTTGATTCCGTGCAGCGAGATCAGCGGACTGAGGGGGCCGATGATTTCCACCAGCCCCGGGGCCAGGCCGATTTCCTCTTCGGCTTCGCGCAGGGCGGTGAAGATCAGGTCCGGATCTTCCGGGTCGCGACGCCCGCCGGGAAAGGCCACCTCGCCGCCGTGGGTCGACAGACCGCTGGCGCGCAGGGTCAGCACCAGTTCCGGTTCGTCACTGCGGGTGATGGGCACCAGTACCGCCGCCTCGGGAAAACGACTATCCGTTTCCAGGGGGCGGGGCGTATGGCTGCTTACACGTCGAAGTAACTCGTCCAGCATGGCTGATCTCGATTTGCGGCTTACCCGGCATCATGCACCAAAAGAAGTGGCTGGCCCAAGTCCCGAACGTTGCCATGTCGCGAAAGCACAACTTGCCGACAGACCGCGCCCACGCGAAGATAGACGTATTGCCAAGAGAATCCAGCATGAAGTTCTGTAGCCAATGCGGTAAACCAGTGAGTCAACGCATACCCGAGGGCGACACGCGCCTGCGCTTCGTCTGCGACCACTGCGACACCATTCATTACCAAAACCCCAATATCGTCGCCGGCTGCCTGCCGGTCTGGGGCACCCAGGTCCTGCTCTGCCGGCGCGCCATCGAGCCGCGCCGCGGTTACTGGACCCTGCCCGCCGGTTTTATGGAAAACGGCGAAACCGTGGAACAGGCCGCCCGCCGGGAAACCCTGGAAGAAGCATGCGCGCAGGTGCGCAACCTGAACATCTATACGCTGATCGACGTGCCCCATATCAACCAGGTACACGTGTTCTACCGTGCCGAACTGGTGGACCTGACTTTTGCCGCCGGCGAAGAAAGCCTCGAAGTGCGCCTGTTCGAAGAACACGAGATCCCCTGGTCCGAACTGGCGTTCAGGACCGTCGGACGGACCCTGGAATACTTTTTCGCCGACCGCTCGACCGAGCAGTACCCGGTTCGCAGCGAAGCCGTGCCACCCATGGCGCCACGTAATACCACCCGATAATCAGAAACCCTTCACCCTCAGGGATACCGTTTTAATGCGCTGGTTGTTAGTTGTCTTCTGCCTGTCGTTCGCCACCCTGTCCCAGGCCTCCGCCGCCGACCCGCTGAGCGGCAAAATTATCGACAAGGTCCTTGTCCTCAAGTCCGCCCATCAACTGCAACTGATCAGTGACGGCAAACCGCTGAAGACCTACCGCATTTCCCTGGGGAGAAACCCCAAGGGCCAGAAACTCATCGCCGGCGACCGCCGCACGCCCGAAGGTTTCTATTGGGTGGACTGGCGCAAGACCAGTGACAAATACAACCTGTCGCTGCACCTGTCCTACCCCAATATCAGCGATTCGGTCCGCGCCCGCCGCGAAGGCGTGGACCCCGGCGACATGATCATGATCCACGGCACCCCGGACTCCGAGGACTACCCGGAACAGCTGTTCTACACCCTGGACTGGACCGACGGTTGCGTGGCCATGCGCAATGTCGATATGCGCGAGGTCTGGGGACTGGTCAAGGACGGCACTATGGTGGAAATCCGCCCCTGAGCCGAACCACCCTGATACCACTGCGTCATCCAGCGCCCGTCATGTCCCCCATGACGGGCGTTTTTATTGCACTCGTACGAAACCACTGGCATTGACATGGTATTCAAGTGGTATTACTTTCATCACCACTGTCCGAGTGCAAAACTTCTAACAAACGCACAGGAAAAATCTTACATGAACGACATCCTCGCTCTGCGACCCGACGAGTCCCAGCCGACCCCGCTGTACCTGCAGCTGGCGCGCAACCTGGAAGCGGCGATCCATGCCGGCCAGTGGAAAGCCGAACAGGCACTGCCCTCGGAGCGCAATCTGAGCGAGCTGTTGAGCATTTCCCGGGTGACCGCGCGCAAGGCCCTGGAAGTCCTCCTGGAACAAGGCTTGATCCGTCGCAGCCAGGGCTCCGGAACCTTTATCACCCCACGCCTGGAACAACCACTGTCACGCCTGTCGAGTTTCAGCGAACGGCTGCGGGCCAAGGGTTTTGTCCCCGGCTCGCGCTGGCTGGAGCGCGAGATCGCCCTGCCGAGCCACGAGGAACTGATCCGCCTGGCCTTGTCGCCACGGGACCAGGTCACCCGGCTCAAGCGCCTGCGCACCGCCGACGACACGGTCATGGCCATCGAAATGAGCACCCTGCCCGCCGCCCTGCTGCCGGACCCGGAGGCCGTCGGCGATTCGCTCTACGCCTTCCTCGACAGCATCGGCCGCCCGGTGGTGCGGGCCCTGCAACATATTCGCGCGATCAACGCCTCGGCCGAATTCGCCGCGCTGGTGGGCATCGCGCCCGGCACCGCGATGCTGCTGATGACCCGCGTCGGCTACCTCGAGGACAACACCCCGATCGAGCTGACCGACACCTACTGCCGTAACGATTACTACGACTTCGTCGCCGAACTGCGGCGTTAGCCTGTTCAGAGAGCCTGCCATGTCCGAAGACAACATCCTCACCCCGCAAGGCTGGATTCGCGGTCGCCTGCTGCACCAGCACGGCAAGGTCACGCAGATCGAGGGCACACCTTGCGATCCGCGCGAAAACGACCTGCCATACCTGTTGCCCGGCTTTATCGACCTGCATGTCCATGGCGGCGGCGGCAAGGACATCATGCAGGGCTTTGATGCCTTCGAGACCATCGCCCGTACCCACCTGCGCTTCGGCACCACCTCGCTGCTGGCCACCACCATGACCGCGCCGCCCGAGGAAATCAGCCTGATCCTCGGCCAACTCGGGGTCTATTGCGAACAGCGCCAACCCGGCACCGCCCGGGTCCTCGGTGTGCACCTGGAAGGTCCGTTCATCAACCCCGGCAAGCTGGGCGCACAACCGAACTTCGCCCACACCGCGATCAGCGCCGAAGTCGAAGACTACCTGCGCCTGGCGCCAATCCGGGTCATCACCATCGCCCCGGAAATCGCCGGCCATGCGCCGTTGATCCGTGACCTCAGCTCACGTGGCATCCGCATGCAGATCGGCCATACCCTGGGCAGCTACGAAGAGGGCGTGGCCGCCCTCGAGGCCGGGGCCACCAGCTTCACCCACCTGTATAACGCCATGAGCCCGCTGCATCACCGCGAGCCCGGCATCGTCGGCGCCGCCCTGGCCCACGCCCGCTACGCCGAACTGATCCCCGACCTGCTGCATGTGCACCCCGGCGCCATCCGCGTGGCCCTGCGCTCGATTCCCTGCCTCTATTGCGTCACCGACTCCACGGCGGCGGCCGGCATGCCGGACGGTGAGTACAAGCTCGGAAGCCACACCGTGACCAAATGCCTGGGTGGCGTGCGCCTGGCCGACGGCACCCTGGCCGGCAGCACGTTGACCATGGACCAGGCCCTGCGCAACCTGGTGAAGATCGGCCTGCCGCTGGCCGAAGCCTCGCAGCGCCTGTCGCAGTTCCCCGCCGACTATCTCGGCCTGGCCGAACGCGGACGCCTGCAAGCCGGCAGTTGGGCCGACTGTGTGCGCCTGGACCGTTCACTGACACTGACCTCGATCATGGTCGAAGGAGAAGCCGTTGACTTCCCGAATGCTTGAAGAGGCGCTGTCGGCCCACGAGGCGGTCAGCCGCCAGTTGCAACAGCTCGATGCACGGCTGATAACCCTGGGCGCACGGCTGCGCGAGCAACCGCCGCAGGTGATAATGACCGTCGCCCGCGGCAGCTCCGACCACGCCGCCAGCTACTTCGCCTATATCGCCATGCAGCAGACCGGGGTCCCGGTGGCTTCTTTGCCGATGTCGGTGGTGACCCTGCAACACTCACCGTTACAGGTCAGCGGCCAGGCGGTACTGGCCTTTTCCCAGTCAGGCCAGAGCCCCGACCTGGTGGACAGCCTGCGCCTGCTGCGTGAGCGCGGCGCCTTGACAGTGGCCCTGGTCAACGCCGCGGACTCACCCCTGGAAGCCGCCTGCGAATATGCGATCCCACTGCTGGCCGGGCCGGAACAAAGCGTGGCCGCGACCAAGAGTTTTATCGCCACCCTCAGCGCCAGTGCCCGCCTGCTCGGCCATTGGCGCCAGGACCCGGCCTTGCTCGCGGCCGGAGCGGCCCTGCCGGAAGGTCTGAGACAGGCCGCAACCCGCGATTGGAGCAAGGCCATCGAGACCCTGCGCGATTGCGAACGACTGATGGTGATCGGCCGGGGCGCCGGTTTCGCCATCGCCCAGGAAGCCGCGCTGAAATTCAAGGAAACCTCGGCGATCCAGGCCGAAGCCTTCAGCAGCGCGGAAGTCCGCCACGGTCCCATGGCCCTGATCGACGCGGGCTATCCGCTGCTGGTCTTCGCCCCACGCGGTGCCGAACAAGCCGGGCTGCTCAAGCTCGCCGCCGAGATGCGCCAGCGCGGCGCCCGGGTGCTGCTGGCGGCGCCGCCGGACGTGGCCGAACGCGACCTGGACCTGTGCTGCGCCGAGCACCCGGCCCTCGATCCGATCCTGGCAATCCAGAGTTTCTACGTGATGGCCGCCCACCTGGCCGTGGCCCGTGGCATGGACCCCGACCAACCGCGCCACCTGAGCAAAGTCACCCGTACCCACTGACGAGTACAGCGCCATGCATAACAAGAACAACATCACCCTCAGCGCCCCGCTGAGCGGGCCCGTGTTCCCGCTTGCCGAGGTCGACGATGCGGTATTCGCCAGCGGCGCCATGGGCCCCGGGCTGGCCATCGACCCGCTCAACGATTGCCTGCACGCGCCCTGTGCCGGCGAGATCATTCACATCGCCCGAACGCGACACGCCCTGACCCTGCGCACCGATAACGGCGCCGAACTGCTGCTGCACCTGGGCCTGGACACCGTCGAGCTGCAAGGTGAAGGCTTTGCCCTGCTGGTCGAGACGGGCACCCGGGTGCGGGACGGCCAGGCATTGCTGCGCGTCGACCTGGACAAGGTCGCCCGCCAGTGCAAGAGCCTGGTGAGCCTGGTGATCCTGACCAACGGCGAGCATTACGACCTGCAGCCCATGGCCCAGGCCCACGTCAAGGTCGGCGAACCCTTGTTGCATATCGTCCCGCGCCAGCACACCGAACAACCCGCCGCTTCTCCGACGGTGGACTCCGACGAAGTCCGCGGCAGCGCCCGGGTCGCCCATCACGGCGGCCTGCATGCCCGTCCGGCGGCGTTGCTGCGCCAGACCGCACAAGGTTTCAATTGCAGCGCCCGTTTGCATCTGGGGGATAAATCGGCGCCCCTCGACAGCCTGATCGGCATCATGGGACTCAGCGTCGGGGAACAGCAGGACGTGCAGATCAGCTGTCGTGGAGCGGACCGCGAAGCGGCGTTGCAAGCCCTGTTGAACGTATTGCGTACGCCCCTGGGCGATGCCGGCCATTCGGCGCCAGCGCCGCTCAGGACGGCCCCACGCCAAGCAAACGAAGACGGCGTCCTGCCGGGCGTATGCGCCTCGCCCGGTCTGGTCAGTGGTCCGCTGGTCCGCCTGGCCGCCATCACCCTGGCGCCGGACGCCGGTCAGCACGCCGCCGATGAACAGCTGCAAGCACTGGACACTGCCCTGGAAAAGGTTCGCGCGGACATCCACGGCACGCTGTTACAGGCCCGCCAGCGCAAAGCCGCCGAAGAGGAGGCGATCTTCAACGCCCACCTCGCCTTGCTCGAAGACCCCGTGCTACTGGAGGCCGCCAGCCAGGCCATCGAAGCCGGCCAGGCGGCTACCCACGCCTGGGACCGTTCGATCGAGACGCAATGCCAGGTTCTGCTCAATCTCGGTAATCCGCTGCTGGCCGAGCGCACCAACGACCTGAGCGACCTCCGGCAACAGGTGCTGCGGGCCCTGCTGGGCGAAGCCGCGCACTACGACCTGCCCCCCGGCGCTATCGTCGCCGCGCAGGAACTGACCCCCTCGGACCTGCTGTTGCTCAGCCGGCAACAGGTCGCCGGGCTGTGCATGGCCGCCGGCGGTGCGACCTCCCACGTCGCGATCCTCGCCCGGAGCAAAGGTCTGCCCTGCCTGGTGGCGCTGGGGGCCGGACTATTGGAGATTGCTCCCGGCCAAGTGGTGGTCCTCGACGCCGATCACGGCCGCCTCGAATTGACACCCGATGACGCCCGCCGCGAAGGCGTCGCCCTGGCCCACTGGCAACAGCAACTGCGGCGCCAGCAACAACAGGCCCAGGCCCACTTACCGGCCGAGACCCGCGATGGCCTGCACATCGAGGTGGCCGCCAATGTCGCCTCGGCCGCCGAAGCCGGCGAAGCCCATCTGCACGGCGCCGACGCTGTCGGCCTGTTGCGCACTGAGTTCCTCTTCGTCGGGCGTCGCAACGCGCCGGACCAAGAGGAACAACGCAGTGCCTACCAGGGCGTGCTCGACGCCATGGGCGAACGCCCGGTAATCATCCGCACCATCGATGTCGGTGGCGACAAGCAACTCGACTACCTGCCGCTGCCGGTGGAAGCCAATCCGGTGCTGGGCCTGCGCGGTATCCGCCTGAGCCAGGCGCAACCGGCACTGCTCGACCAGCAACTGCGCGCCCTGCTGCAGGTCAGCCCGCTGCAACGCTGCCGGATCCTGCTGCCGATGATCAGCGAAGTCGACGAACTGCTGCAGGTACGTCAGCGCCTGGATGAGCTGGCCAGCGAGCTGGGACTCAATCTGCGCCCGGAACTGGGGGTGATGATCGAAGTGCCTTCGGCCGCCCTGCTGGCCGAACAACTGGCCGAGCATGCGGACTTCCTGTCCATCGGTAGCAACGACCTGTCGCAATACACCCTGGCCATGGACCGCGACCACGCCGGCCTCGCCGCCCGGGTCGATGCCCTGCACCCGGCCCTGCTGCGGCTGATGGCCCAGACCTGCGCCGGGGCCGGCATGCATCGGCGTTGGGTGGGGATCTGCGGCGCGCTGGCCTCCGACCCGTTGGCGACCCCGGTGCTGATCGGCCTGGGGATCACCGAGCTGTCCGTGAGCACCCCGCAAATTGGCGAAATCAAGGCGCGGGTCCGCAGCCTGGATGCCGCCGAATGTCGGCGGATCGTGCCGTCGCTGCTGCAACTGGGCAGCGCCGCACAAGTCCGTGACGCCTGTCACCAACACTGGCCGCTGGGCTGATTGATCCTAGGCCTGCACACAACAACAAGAAGGAGACACGTCATGTACCAGTTCTTCATCGAAGGTCTGCAACGCCTGGGACGGGCGTTGATGCTCCCCATCGCCATCCTGCCGATAGCCGGCCTGCTGCTGCGCCTGGGCGATACCGACCTGCTGAACATCGCGATCATCCACGATGCCGGCAACACCATCTTCGCCAACCTGGCGCTGATCTTCGCCATCGGCATCGCCGTGGGGTTCGCCCGCGACAACAACGGCACCGCCGGGCTGGCCGGGGCCATCGGTTACCTGGTGCTGATCGCCACCCTCAAGGTGCTCGACGCGAGCATCAACATGGGCATGCTCGCCGGGATCATCAGCGGCCTGCTCGGCGGCGCGTTGTACAACCGCTTCAAGGACATCAAGCTGCCGGAATACCTGGCGTTCTTCGGCGGGCGCCGCTTCGTGCCGATTGTCACCGGGTTCTCGGCGGTAGGCCTGGGGGTGGTGTTCGGCTTTATCTGGCCGCCGATCCAGAGCGGCATCAACAGCCTCGGCCTGCTGATGGTCGAGAGCGGCAGCCTCGGGGCCTTCGTCTTCGGCGTCTTCAACCGACTGCTGATCGTCACCGGCTTGCACCATATCCTCAACAATATGATGTGGTTCGTGTTCGGCAGCTACACCTCGCCCGAGACCGGGCTGATGGTCACCGGGGACCTGGCGCGTTACTTCGCCGGCGACCCGAAGGCCGGGCAGTTCATGACCGGCATGTTCCCGGTGATGGTCTTCGGCTTGCCGGCGGCCTGCCTGGCGATGTACCGCAATGCCCTGCCGGAACGACGCAAGTTGATGGGCGGCCTGCTGTTATCGATGGCCCTGACCTCGTTCCTGACCGGGGTGACCGAACCGATAGAATTCGCCTTCATGTTCCTCGCGCCCATGTTGTATGTGCTGCACGCCTTGCTCACGGGCCTGTCGATGGCCGTGACCAACGCGCTGAACATCCACCTGGGCTTTACCTTCTCCGGCGGTGCCATCGACATGGCCCTGGGCTGGGGCAAATCCACCAACGGCTGGTTGGTGCTTCCGGTGGGGCTGGGCTATGCCTTGCTGTACTACTTCGTTTTCGATTTCTGCATCCGCCGATTCGACCTGAAGACCCCGGGCCGCGAGAATCTCGCCAGTGCCACCGCCACCCGGATACTCAGCGAAAACCAGCGGGCCGCCGCTTATATCCAGGCCCTCGGCGGGGCCGCCAACTTGCTGACAGTGGGGGCCTGCACCACACGCCTGCGAGTGGAGTTGCTGGACCGGGACAAGGCCGTGGACGCCGAGCTGAAAAGCCTCGGGGCAATGGCCGTGGTGCGACCAGGACACGGCGGCAGCCTGCAGGTGGTGGTCGGGCCATTGGCGGACAGCATTGCCGATGAGATCCGCCTGGCCTTACCAGTGACAGGCTCGATCGACAGGGCGGTGAGCGAGCCAGTGCCCCTCGGGGCGAAGGCGATCAGCGCGCAACAGGCCCAGCAATGGCTGGACGCACTGGGCGGGAAAGACAATGTGCTGGCACTGCAATGCGTCGCCCAGACCCGGCTACGGGTGCAGCTCGAGGATGTTCGGCGGTTATCCGAAGCGGATCTGAAAACCCTGGGCTGCCAGGGCATCAGCCAGGTGGAAGGCGGCGCCTGGCATGTGTTGGTGGGGAATCGGGCCAGCGCAATGAGTGAAGCGCTAAGGACGCTATTGAACCGCAAGGAAACCTGTGCGGTACCGCTCTAGATGGAGAGGAGTGCATCAGAAATCCGCTAGACGCCAGACTTCATAGGCCGGCGTTTCGTAGGGATGGCTCTGCTTCAGAGCCATCACCACCGCCTCGATCAAGGCGTCCGCCACCACCAGCTCAACCTTCCACTCATCCACCTGCTCGACCACACCGGTCTGCCCGAGAAACGGCTGGCTGCCGTCCAACGGGCGAAACTGGCCTTGGCCCAGCACCTGCCATGCGCACTGGTCGTAAGTACCGATCCGCCCGCCTCCGGCGGCGAATACGGCACGCTTGACCTGTTCCACATGGCTCGGCGGAACGAAAAAGCTGAGCTTGTACATGAGCGCTTAGTTCACCCAGACGCGGGCGTTGCGGAACATGCGCATCCATGGCGCGTCTTCGTTCCAGTCTTCCGAGCGCCAGGAGTTCTGCACGGCACGGAATACCCGCTCAGGGTGCGGCATCATGATGGTGACGCGACCGTCGCGGCTGGTCAGCCCGGTGATCCCGCGCGGCGAGCCGTTCGGGTTGGCCGGGTAGGTCTGGGTGACCTTGCCGTGGTTGTCGACGAAACGCATGGCCACGCAACCCGACAGGTCGGCTTGCAGCAGCGCGGCCTCGCTTTCGAACTCGGCATGGCCTTCGCCGTGGGCGATGGCAATCGGCATGCGCGAACCGGCCATGCCCTGCAGGAAGATCGAATTCGACTCCTGGACCTGGACCATCGCCACCCGCGCTTCGAACTGCTCGGAGCGGTTACGGACGAAGTGCGGCCAGAGTTCGCTGCCCGGAATCAGCTCGTGCAGGTTGGACATCATCTGGCAACCGTTGCACACGCCCAGGGTGAAACTGTCGGTGCGCTCGAAGAAGCCCTGGAAGGCATCGCGGGCACGGGCGTTGAACAGCGCCGATTTGGCCCAGCCTTCACCGGCACCGAGTACGTCGCCATAGGAGAAGCCGCCGCAGGCAACCAGGCCCTTGAACTCGTTCAGGTCGACGCGACCGGCGAGGATATCGCTCATGTGCACGTCAATGGCGTTGAAGCCGGCACGGTCGAACGCCGCGGCCATTTCCACCTGGCCGTTGACACCCTGCTCACGCAGCACCGCCACCTGTGGGCGAATGCCCTTCTTGATGTACGGCGCGGCGATGTCCTGGCTCACATCGAAGCTGGTCTTGTAGCTCAGGCCGGGGTTGCCTTCGTCGAGCAGGACATCGAATTCCTGGTCGGCGCACTCGGCGTTGTCACGCAGGCGCTGGATACGGTAGCTGGTTTCCGCCCACTGGCGCTGCAACAGGCGACGCTCGCCGGTGAAGACCGTCTCGCCGTCGAAGGTGATGCTGACTTCGCCATTGTTCAACGGCTGGCCGATCACCGACACACAGTCGCCCAGGCCGGCGGCGCTGAACTGCGCCAGCACGTCCGGGGTGGAATCCTGGCGAACCTGGATCACCGCGCCGAGTTCTTCGTTGAACAGGATGGCCGCGAGGTCGGCGGAGGTTTCCGCCAAACCGTCGAGGTTCAGATGCAGGCCGCAATGACCGGCAAAGGCCATTTCCAGCACGGAGGTCAGCAGACCACCGTCGGAACGGTCATGGTAGGCCAGCAGGTGACCGTCGGCGTTGAGGCCCTGGATCACCGCGAAGAAGGCCTTCAGGTCCTCGGCGTCGTCGACGTCCGGAGCCTGCTTGCCGAGCTTGCCGTAGACCTGGGCGAGGATCGAAGCGCCCATGCGATTCTGACCGCGACCGAGGTCGACCAGGATCAGATCGGTGGTGCCCTTGTCCATGCGCAGTTGCGGGGTCAGGGTCTGGCGGATATCGGTGACCGGGGCGAAACCGGTAACGATCAGCGACAGCGGCGAAGTCACACTCTTGTCGGTGCCTTCGTCGTTCCAGCGGGTGGCCATGGACATGGAGTCCTTGCCCACCGGAATGGTCAGGCCCAGTTCAGGGCACAGTTCCATACCGACCGCTTTGACGGTGTCGTAAAGACGGGCATCTTCACCCGGATGGCCGGCCGCGGACATCCAGTTGGCCGACAGCTTGATATCGGACAGCTTGCCGATCCGCGAAGCCGCGATGTTGGTCAGGGTTTCGCCGATCGCCATGCGCCCGGAGGCCGGCGCGTTCAACAGGGCCAGCGGCGTGCGCTCGCCCATGGCCATGGCCTCACCGGTGTAGACGTCGAAGCTGGTAGCGGTCACGGCGACGTCAGCCACCGGTACCTGCCACGGGCCGACCATCTGGTCGCGGGAGACCAGGCCGGTAATGGTGCGGTCGCCGATGGTGATCAGGAAGCTTTTGCTCGCCACGGCCGGGTGATGCAGGACGCGCTCGACGCACTCGGCCAGGGCCAGGCTGCTCGGATCGAAATCGTCGCCCAGCTCGCTTTCGCGCACCGCCGAACGGTGCATGCGCGGGGCCTTGCCCAGCAGCACTTCCAGCGGCATATCCACCGGGCTGTTGCCGAAGTGGCTGTCGGTGACCGTCAGTTGCGGCTCGGTAGTGGCTTCGCCGACCACGGCGAACGGGCAACGCTCACGCTCGCAGATCGCCTTGAAGCGTTCGAAGTCCGCCGCGCCGACCGCCAGGACATAACGTTCCTGGGATTCGTTCGACCAGATTTCGTGCGGGGCCATGCCCGGCTCGTCATTGGGAATATTGCGCAGTTCGAAACGACCGCCGCGATCGCCGTCATTGACCAGTTCCGGGAAGGCGTTGGACAGACCGCCGGCACCCACGTCATGGATAAAGCTGATGGGGTTCTTGTCGCCCAGCTGCCAGCAACGGTCGATGACCTCCTGGCAGCGACGTTCCATTTCCGGGTTTTCGCGCTGTACCGAAGCGAAATCCAGGTCCGCCGAGCTGGTGCCGGTGGCCATGGACGAGGCAGCACCGCCACCCAGACCGATCAGCATTGCCGGGCCGCCAAGGACGATCAGCTTGGAGCCGACAACGATTTCGCCTTTCTGTACGTGCTCGGCGCGAATGTTGCCCATACCGCCGGCCAGCATGATCGGCTTGTGGTAACCGCGCACTTCGTCGCCACGCGGGGTGGTGATGGATTGCTCGAAAGTACGGAAGTAGCCGGTCAGGGCCGGACGACCGAATTCGTTGTTGAACGCGGCGCCACCCAGTGGGCCTTCGATCATGATGTCCAGCGCGGTGACGATGCGCTCGGGCTTGCCGTATGGCACTTCCCACGGCTGTACGAAACCCGGGATCTGCAGGTTGGACACGGTGAAACCGGTGAGGCCGGCTTTCGGCTTGGCGCCACGGCCGGTAGCACCCTCGTCGCGGATCTCGCCGCCGGAACCGGTGGCCGCGCCCGGGAACGGGGCAATCGCGGTCGGGTGGTTGTGGGTTTCGACCTTCATCAGGATGTGCACCGGCTCCTGCACCGCGCCGTACTGGCGGGTTTCAGGGTCCGGGAAGAAACGTCCGGCAACGTTACCGACGATCACCGAGGCGTTGTCCTTGTAAGCCGACAGAACGCCTTCGCTGTGCATCTGGTAGGTGTTCTTGATCATGCCGAACAGGCTTTTTTCCTGGCTCTGGCCGTCGATATCCCAACTGGCGTTGAAGATCTTGTGCCGGCAGTGCTCGGAGTTCGCCTGGGCGAACATCATCAGTTCGATGTCGTGGGGATTGCGCTTGAGGCCGTTGAAAGCGTCGACCAGGTAGTCGATCTCGTCTTCCGCCAGGGCCAGGCCCAGCTCGACGTTGGCTTTTTCCAGCGCGGCGCGACCGCCACCCAGCAGGTCGATGGCCGTCAGCGGCTTCGGCTCGGCATGGCTGAACAGACCGGCGGCCTGCTCCAGGGTGCCCAGCACGATCTGGGTCATGCGGTCATGCAGGGCGGAAGCGATCAGCTCGGCTTCGGCGTCGCTGAACTGGCCGGCCACGTAGAACGCGATACCACGTTCCAGGCGCTGGACTTTCCCCAGGCCGCAGTTACGGGCAATGTCGCTGGCCTTGCTCGACCAGGGCGAAATGGTGCCGAAACGCGGCAACACCAGAAACAGACGACCGGTCGGCTCCTGGACCGGCACGCTCGGGCCGTATTTCAGCAGGCGGGCCAGCACTTGCTGTTCGTCGCCAGTCAGCACGCCAGTCACTTCGGCGAAATGGGCGAACTCGGCATACAAACCACTGACAGCCGGAACTTTTTGGCTCAGTTGTTCAAGCAGTTTGCTGTGGCGAAAGGCGGAAAGGGCAGGAGCGCCGCGCAGGATCAACATCTTCGGGACAGCCTCGGGAAGGGGTGTGCTTTGAGGCCGTGCATTCTAGCCTAAACCGCCCGCGACGGCACCCGAAACGGCACGCTTGCCTCACGGCACATGCCTCTCAAGGTCTAATTACCCATTCATACAGGTCATTACCATTATTCATCAGCACTATTTTATAAAGTTCATACGCGCTCAAAAGCCCATTCCTACAGCCTCCAGCCATTCCCAGGGATAGCTAGCAGACCGGCGCGATTCTGTCGAGATATGGCGGCCGGGGTCCTTTGCGTATACTGCGCAGATGTTCTCCCCAACTGCTTTCCGCCCGCGCTGTGCCAGGTGGCTCATCGCAACCGGACTCTTCCTGATGCTCGGCGCCTGTGTTGATAAACCCAGCACACTCGAGCGCGTAAAGGAGGACGGCGTACTGCGGGTGATTACCCGCAACAGTCCGGCCACCTATTTCCAGGATCGCAACGGCGAGACCGGCTTCGAGTACGAGCTGGTCAAGCGCTTTGCCGATGACCTGGGGGTCAAGCTCGAGATCGAAACCGCCGACAATCTTGACGATCTGTTCAATCAACTGGGCAAACCCAACGGCCCGGTGCTGGCGGCCGCCGGCCTGGTGAGCAGCGACGAACGCAAGCTGCAGGCACGCTTTTCCCATCCGTACCTGGAAGTCACCCCGCAGATTGTCTACCGCAACGGCCAATCCCGCCCCACGACACCGGCGGACCTGGTGGGCAAACGCATCACGGTGCTCAAGGGCAGCAGCCATGCCGGACAACTCGCCGAGCTGAAAAAGCAGAATCCCGCGATCGAATACGAAGAGTCCGACGCGGTTGAAGTGGTCGACCTGCTGCGCATGGTCGACGAAGGTCAGATCGACCTGACCCTGGTGGATTCCAACGAAGTGGCGATGAACCAGGTCTACTTCCCCAATGTGCGGGTCGCCTTCGACCTCGGCGATGCCCGCAACCAGCGCTGGGCGGTGGCCCCGGGCGAAGACAACAGCCTGCTCAACGAGATCAACGCCTACCTCGACAAGGTGCAGCAGAACGGCACCTTGCAACGTCTGAAGGATCGCTATTACGGGCATGTCGATGTCCTCGGTTACGTCGGCGCCTATACCTTTGCCCAGCACTTGCAGCAACGCCTGCCCAAGTACGAGAAACATTTCCGCGCGTCGGCCAAGGAAGAAAAAGTCGACTGGCGGTTGCTGGCGGCCATCGGCTATCAGGAATCGCTGTGGCAGCCGGGGGTCACTTCCAAGACCGGCGTGCGCGGCCTGATGATGCTGACCCAGAGCACGGCCCAGGCCATGGGCGTGTCCAACCGCCTGGATGCGCGACAGAGCATCAGCGGCGGGGCCAAGTACCTGGCGTATATGAAGGATCAACTGGACGAGCAGATCGAAGAGCCGGACCGCACCTGGTTTGCCCTGGCGGCGTACAACGTCGGCAGCGGCCATCTGGACGACGCGCGCAAGCTGGCCGAGAAGGACGGCCTGAACCCGAACAAGTGGCTGGACGTGAAGAAGATGTTGCCGCGTCTGGCGCAGAAGCAGTGGTACAGCAAGACCCGCTACGGGTATGCGCGGGGCGGCGAACCGGTGCATTTCGTCGCCAACATCCGCCGTTACTACGACATCCTGACCTGGGTGACCCAGCCGCAGCTGGAAGGCAGCCAGGTGGCGGACAGCAACCTGCATGTGCCAGGCGTGGACAAGACCAAGCCGACCGAGCAGCCGTCACAGCTCTAAGCTGATGGGGGTATGGCCTGAGTTATTTGTGGTGTTCTTTCGGACCTCTTCGCGGGCAAGCTCCGCTCCCACAGGGGGGACGCGGTCAAACTGTGGGAGCGGAGCTTGCCCGCGAAGAGACCGGAACAGGCGCAACAGCACTTCAGGTTACGCCTCAAGATGACATACCCGGCAGTCAGGCCTTCGGCGCAGCCGCCAGGATCAGCGCTTTCATCTCCACCACCGCCGCCTTGAATCCGACGAACAGCGCATGCGCCACCAGCGCGTGACCGATGTTCAGTTCGTTGATCCCCGGGATCGCCGCCACCGCCTCGACGTTGTGGTAATGCAGGCCATGCCCGGCATTGACGATCAATCCCTGGGCCACACCGAATGCCACGCCATCGGCGATCCGCTTCAGCTCTTCGGCCACTTCCACCGGCGTCTGGGCATCGGCATAACGCCCGGTGTGCAGCTCGATAGCCGGCGCCCCGACACGCTTGGCCGCGGCGATCTGACGCTCATCAGCATCGATGAACAGCGACACTTCGCTGCCAATCTTGCTCAGGCGCTGCACCGCCGCCTTGATCCGTTCCTCCTGCCCCGCCACATCCAGGCCACCCTCGGTGGTCAGCTCCTGACGGGTTTCCGGTACCAGGCAGATATGCGCCGGACGAATGCGCTCGGCAAAAGCCATCATCTCGTCGGTCACGCCCATCTCGAAGTTCATCCGCGTCTGCAACACCTCCTTGAGCAGCAACACATCGCGCTCCTGGATATGCCGGCGGTCTTCACGCAGGTGCACGGTGATGCCGTCGGCGCCCGCCTCTTCGGCATCCAGCGCAGCCTTGACCGGATCGGGATAACGCGTGCCCCGGGCCTGGCGCAGGGTGGCGACGTGGTCGATGTTCACGCCGAGAAGGATACGAGTGCTGGTGCTCACGGAAAGACTCCTGAAGAGTGGAAGATTCGCTGCACAGCATACACGTCAGCCGTGGCTTGTACGGCCAGTTCTGTGTGTCGAATGTGGATGCCAGGAGGCCATGCCCTAACGCCGTCGACCGGCTGCTCCTACAACAGCATTAGGCCCTACCCGCCCCTCAGGGCTTGCGAAACAACTCGCGACTGACCAGCGGCTTGCCGCCCAGATGCACCGCCAGGGCTTGGCGCATCAGGCGTTTGGCCGCCGACAAGGCGCCCACCGCGGTCCAGTCGGCCTCGGCCATGGCCAGCAGCTCGGCGCCCTGGAACAGGCCCGGTTGCAACAGATAGACCCGCTCCAGGCCGGCATCGACTTGCAGGCGGTACAAGCCATCCGCCGCCAGCGGTTCACCGTGAATATCCAGGTCGAGGGAAAAGCCATAACCGAGGTCGTCCAGCAGCCGCCACTCAAAGGAGCGCAGCAGCGGTTCGAGGGGACGGCCTTCGGCCAGGGCCAGCAAGGTTGCGGCGTAATGCTCGAAGACCGCGGGGTGCGGATCTTCGGCGGGCAGTAGGCGGATCAACAGTTCATTGAGGTAGAGGCCGCTGAACAGGGCCTCGCCAACCAGCCAGGTGGAGACCCCGGCGCTTTCCATGCGGCCGACGTTCTTCAGCTCGCCGCGACCGCGAAACTCCACCTCGAGGGGCACGAAGGGCCGCGCCAGAGTCCCGGCCTTGCCCCGCGCGCTGCGCAGTACGGCACGCAGCCGGCCTTGCGGGGTGATGAAATCCACCAGCGCGCTGTTTTCGCGATAGGCGCGGGAGTGCAGGACGTAGGCGGGTTGGCCGGGAGGTGGCGTCGTGGACATGAAGACCCTGTAGGAGCGAGCTTGCTCGCGATGAACGTTAACGATAACGCGGGGCAATGCAAGAATCGCAGTGTTCTTGCGTTCATCGCGAGCAAGCTCGCTCCTACAGGGGTGAGGGATAGCGTTCCGCCTGGGAGCGCTCGAACAGCCTGGTTACAGGTCGCCGTAACCCAACGAACGCAGCGCACGCTCGTCATCGGACCAGCCGCCCTTCACCTTGACCCACAGGTTGAGCATGATCTTCGAATCGAACAGCAGCTCCATGTCCTTGCGCGCCTCGGTGCCGATACGCTTGATGCGCTCGCCCTTGTCACCAATGATGATCTTCTTCTGGCCGTCACGCTCGACGAGGATCAACGCATGGATGTGCAGGGTCTTGCCCTGCTGCTTGAATTCTTCGATTTCCACGGTGATCTGGTAAGGCAGCTCGGCGCCCATCTGCCGCATGATTTTCTCACGCACCAGTTCCGCCGCCAGGAATCGGCTGCTGCGGTCGGTGATCTGGTCTTCCGGGAAAAAGTGCTCGTTTTCCGGCAGGTGCGTGGCGATCAGGCTTTCCAGGTGCTCAAGGTTGTGCCCGTGCTGCGCCGAGATCGGCACGATCTGCGCCTTCGGCAACTGCTCCTGCAACCAGGTCAGGTGTGGCATCAGCTCGGCCTTGTCCTCGATCCGGTCGGTCTTGTTCAAGGCCACGATCACCGGGCCCTCAACGTACTGGATACGCTCCAGGACCATCTGGTCTTCGTCGGTCCAACGGGTGCGGTCAACCACGAAGATCACCACGTCGACGTCTTTCAACGCCGCCGAAGCGGTCTTGTTCATATAGCGGTTCAGGGCCTTTTCGCCGCCCTTGTGCATACCGGGGGTGTCGACATAGACCGCCTGCACGCTGCCTTCGGTCTTGATCCCGAGCATGTTGTGGCGAGTGGTCTGGGGCTTGCGCGAGGTGATCGCCAGTTTCTGCCCGAGGATATGGTTCAGCAGCGTGGACTTGCCCACGTTCGGCCGGCCGACGATGGCGACGTAGCCGCAGCGTGTTGCCGTTGAATCAGTCATTACCATTCTCCACGCCCAGGGCAATCAGTGCCGATGCCGCCGCTACCTGTTCGGCAATACGACGGCTCACGCCCTGTCCTCGGCTTTTTTCATTCAATAGGGTGATCTCGCACTCGACGAAGAACGTCCGGCAATGCGGCTCACCCTGGATATCCACCACTTCGTAACGCGGCAGGTCGCAGGCCCGGGATTGCAGAAACTCCTGCAGGCGGGTCTTGGGGTCCTTGTTGGTGTCCACCAGCGTCAGGCTGTCAAACTCCGAGGTCAGCCAGGCCAACACCCGGTCCCGTGCCGCTTCCATGCCGGCATCCAGGTAAATCGCACCAATCAGGGCTTCCAGGGCATCGGCGAGAATCGACTCGCGGCGGAAACCACCGCTTTTCAGCTCGCCGGAGCCCAGGCGCAGGTACTCGCCCAACTCGAAACCACGGGCCAGTATCGCCAGTGTTTCACCTTTCACCAGGCGCGCGCGTAAACGCGACAACTGGCCTTCGCGAGCCTGGGGGAAACGCTCGAACAGCGCCTCGCCCGCCACGAAGTTGAGAATGGCATCCCCGAGGAACTCCAGGCGCTCGTTGTTGCGCCCGGCAAAACTGCGGTGAGTCAGGGCCAGGAGCATCAACTCCTGATCCTTGAAGGTATAGCCGAGCTGGCGCTCGAGACGACTTAAAGACACGCTCACGGTTTGGCCACGCTGAATTCGTGGTCGAACTTGACCACCAGATCGATATTCTGGATCAGCGGGTCACGCTGCTCATATTTCAAGTGCGCGAGGAACCGGTTGTTTTCCAACGTCACGCTTAACACCTTGTTCAAATCCAAATCCTGAATACTGTTGACCTGCATGCCGCGGATAACATGGGTATAAAAGTCATTGACGGTGACGATATCCGCCGCCTTGTCGGTTTCCACCGACATGATGATTCTCTTCATCGACATATAGTCGAGGTAATGCGGGACCAGCTTCAACGCCACACTGGCGGCAAAGGCCACCACGGCCAGGGTCAGCAACCAGCCAAAAAACGACAGGCCTTCTTGCGAGCGAGCGGAGGTCATCTTCATGGTACTGCGGCACCTGAAAAAGCACTCGGCGCTGTGTTCACAGCGCCGGGTTTGGTTACTTGATCAGACCGACCCGGGAAAAATTCGGGAAGTGGCTGAGTTTCGGTTCGGGCCAGCTCATCCAGACCGCGAAGGCCTTGCCGACGATGTTCTCGTCGGGAACCATGCCCAGCAGCTCCTTGGGAATGCTTGGGTCATCCCAGTAGCGGCTGTCGTTGGAGTTGTCGCGGTTGTCACCCATCATGAAGTAGTGGCCTTGCGGAACCTTCCACTCGTGATCGGGCGGCGCGCGGTAACGGCCCATTTCCTTGCGGATCATGTGCTCGGCGGCGCCCAGTTGCTCTTTGTAGAGCTCGGCGCTGCCCAACATGCCCGGCTCGGCGCCAATCAGTTGCTCGGCCACCGACTGGCCATTGACGAACAGCTTCTTGTCACTGGTGTAGCGCACCACGTCGCCCGGCAGGCCGACTACACGCTTGATGTAGTTGACGTTGGGGTCGCTCGGGTAGCGGAACACCATCACATCGCCGCGCTGCGGATCACCGACCCGGATGACCTTCTGGTCGATCACCGGCAAGCGAATCCCGTAGGAAAACTTGTTCACCAGGATGAAGTCGCCGACATCCAGGGTCGGTTTCATCGAACCGGACGGAATCTGGAACGGTTCCACCAGGAACGAACGCAGTACCAGCACGATGAACAACACCGGGAAGAAGGATTTGCCGTATTCAACCAGCAAAGGTTCCTTGTTCAGCTTTTCGACCACATCGCCATCGGGCTGCGTCACGCTGCCCTGATAGGCCGCGATGGCGGAACGCCGACGAGGCGCCAGAAAGACCAGATCGAACAACGCCAAGGCACCACAAACGGCGACGGCGATGACCAGCAACAGCGGGAAATTTAGTGACATAGGACCTAACTATCCAACCTGAGCACTGCAAGGAAGGCTTCCTGTGGAATTTCCACGTTACCCACTTGCTTCATGCGTTTCTTACCGGCCTTTTGCTTTTCCAACAGCTTGCGCTTACGGCTGACGTCGCCGCCGTAGCATTTGGCCAGTACGTTCTTTCTGAGGGCCTTGACGGTTGTCCGCGCCACGATCTGCCCGCCAATGGCGGCCTGGATGGCAACGTCGAACATCTGACGAGGAATCAGTTCTTTCATCTTCTCGGTCAACGCACGACCTTTGTAATGCGCGTTATCACGATGCACGATCAGCGCCAGGGCGTCGACCTTTTCACCGTTGATCAGTACATCCAGCTTGACCAGGTTGGCCGACTGGTAACGATCAAAATGGTAGTCCAGCGAAGCATAGCCGCGACTGGTGGATTTGAGACGGTCAAAGAAGTCCAGGACCACTTCGTTCATCGGCAAATCGTAGGTCACTTGCACCTGTGAACCGAGGAACAGCATGTCGTGCTGGATGCCACGCTTCTCGATACACAGGGTAATGACGTTACCCAGGTGCTCCTGCGGTACAAGAATATTCGCCCGGACGATCGGTTCGCGCATATCCTCGATGGACGACAGGTCCGGCAGCTTCGACGGGTTGTCGACGTAAATGGTTTCGCCGGTCTTGAGCAGCAGCTCGAAGATTACCGTCGGCGCGGTGGTGATCAGGTCCAGGTCGTACTCGCGCTCCAGGCGCTCCTGGATGATCTCCATGTGCAGCATGCCGAGGAACCCGCAACGGAAACCGAAGCCCAGGGCGTCGGAACTTTCCGGGGTGTACTGCAGCGAGGAGTCGTTCAGCGTGAGCTTTTGCAGGGCTTCGCGGAAGTCTTCGAAATCGTCGGAGCTGACCGGAAACAGACCGGCGTAGACCTGCGGCTGGATGCGTTTGAAGCCCGGCAGCACGTCGACGTCAGGGGTGGTGCTCAGGGTCAGGGTGTCACCCACCGGCGCACCGTGGATGTCCTTGATACCGGCGATGATAAAGCCCACTTCGCCGGCCTTCAGGTCGACGGTGGCGGTGTGTTTCGGGTTGAACACGCCGACGCTGTCCACCAGGTGCATCTTGCCGGTGGACTTGACCAGGATCTTGTCGCCCTTGCGCACACGGCCGTGGCGCACGCGCACCAGGGACACGACGCCCAGGTAGTTGTCGAACCAGGAGTCGATGATCAACGCTTGCAGCGGATCTTCGATATTGCCGGTCGGCGCGGGAATGGTGGTCACCAGGCGTTCGAGCACTTCGTCGACACCCTGGCCGGTCTTGGCGCTGCAGGTGACGGCGTCGGTGGCGTCGATACCGATGATTTTCTCGATTTCTTCCTTCACGCGGTCCGGATCGGCCTGAGGCAGGTCGATCTTGTTCAGCACCGGCATGACTTCCAGGCCCTGCTCGATCGCGGTGTAGCAGTTGGCAACGGACTGGGCTTCGACGCCCTGGCCGGCGTCCACCACCAGCAGGGCACCTTCACAGGCGGCCAGGGAACGGCTGACTTCATAGGTGAAGTCGACGTGGCCGGGGGTGTCAATGAAGTTCAGCTGGTAGGTGATGCCGTCGCGAGCCTTGTAGTACAGGGTAACGCTATGGGCCTTGATGGTGATCCCGCGCTCGCGCTCGAGGTCCATGGAGTCCAGCACCTGCGCTTCCATTTCGCGCTCGGCAAGGCCGCCGCACATCTGGATGAAGCGATCGGCCAGAGTCGACTTGCCATGGTCAATGTGGGCGATGATGGAGAAATTGCGGATATGACTCAAATCACTCACGGATCAACACTCAAAAAGGTTGCAGGCAGACTGCCCGCCGAAAAATAGCCGGGAATTGTACCTGATGCGCGACCAAGGCGTCACGTGAACAGGCCGGGCGGCACGGACAAAAAAGCCTCGGTCGCTGGACAGAGGCTTTTCCGTGAATCATTTACCGCTCAATCGCTTCATCATCCGGCCCGACGCAACAGCCAGACACCGGCCACCGCACAGATCGCCGCCGGCACCACCACCGCCAGCAGCGGCGGGAAACCGAACACCAGGCTCGACGGCCCGAGCAAGTCCTGGGCGATGCGGAAGGTGAAGCCCACCAGCACGCCGGTGAACACCCGTTGCCCCAGGGTAACCGAACGCAGCGGGCCGAAGATGAAGGAAATCGCCATCAAGACCAGCGCCGCGGTCACCAGCGGTTGCAGGACCTTGACCCAGAACGCCAGCCAGTAACGACCGTTCGCCAGGCCCTGGTCCGCCAGGTAGTGGATGTAACTCCACAGGCCGCTGATCGACAGAGCCTCGGGCACCATCACCACGGTACTCAGCAGGTTCGGGCTCAAGGCCACGTCCCAGCGTTCTTCCGGCACATTGATCACTTCGGTGCGACCGTCACGGAAATAGGTGGTGGTGACGTCCGTCAGTTGCCAGAAATCCTTGTCGAAGTGGGCCTTCTTGGCAAAGCTCGACGAGAGTATGTGCCGCTCGCTGTCGAAGTGATAGCGGGTCACACCGTAAAGCAGGCCGTTGGGCTGCACGGCGTTGATATGGATGAACTCGTCACCCTGGCGATGCCACAGGCCGTTGCGCGAACTCTGCGCATCCCCCGACCCCTGGGCCAGGGCCTTGGCTGCCTGGGCCCGGCTCTCGGTGGCCGGGGCAACGTACTCGCCGACCAGCACGCCGACCAGCATCAGCACCAGCATCGGCTTCATCACCGCCCAGACGATACGCCCGACCGACACGCCCGCCGCGCGCATGATGGTCAATTCGCTGTTGCTGGCCAGGCTGCCAAGGCCGATCAGGCAACCGATCAGGCCGGCCATCGGCAACATGTCGTAGACCCGGCGCGGTGCCGTGAGCAGCACAAAGCTCAACACGTCGCCCAGGGTGTAGGTATCGGAGATGCTGCCCATCTCGTCGATAAAGGCAAACAGCGAGGCCAACCCGAGGATGATCCCCAGCACCGCGAGGATCGCCATGAACACACTGCTACCGATGTAGCGATCGAGCTTAACCACGAGCCATCTCCTTCACAGTGCGACGACTCGCCAGTTTCAACCGCAGGGGTTCCCAATACAGCAGCGCCAGGCCGATGGCCAGGAACAGGCCGTGCACCCACCACATGCCGAACAGCGGTGACAAGTTGCCTTTCTCCAGGGCGCCACGGGCCGAAATCAGCATGGTCAGGTAGGCCATATAAAGGAGGATCGCCGGCAGCAGCTTCAAGAAACGCCCCTGGCGCGGGTTGACCCGCGACAGCGGCACGGCCATCAGGGTCACGATAAACACCAGCAAGGGCAGCGAAAGGCGCCATTGCAACTCGGCGACAGCCTTCAGATCCGGGTTGCCGAACAGGCTCGAGGTCATCATCGCATCGCGGTCGGTGACTTCTTCGCTGATGTCGGGCTTGGGCAACATGACCCCATAGGTGTCGTACTTGATCGCCCGGTAATCAGCCATCCCCGGACTGCCGTCGTAGCGATAGCCGTTTTCGAGGATCAGGTAGCGATTGCCGTCCTTGCGCACTTCCTGGCGGCCCTTCTCGGCCACCAGCACCGAAATGCCCCGGTCCTTCTTGTTCACGCCAAAACGTTTTTCCGAGATGAACACACCGCCCAGGTTCGCCCGATCATCGGACAGCTGCTCGGTATAGGTGACCCGCGAGCCATCGTTGAGCTCCTGGAAGCGGCCGGGCACCAGGGTGTCGAACTCGGTCATCGCATCCTGCTGGTTGAGCAGCAACTGGAATTGCAGGGCGCCCTTGGGCGCCAGGCTCAGGCTGATCCAGGCGACGAGCAGCGCCACCAACAGGGCCGGCGCCATGGTCATGCCCAGCAGGCGTTGCTGGCTCATGCCGGTGGCGGACAGCACGGTCATCTCGCTTTCGAGATAGAGCCGACCGTAGGCCAGCAAAATCCCGAGAAACAGCCCCAGCGGCAGGATCAGCTGGAGGAAACCGGGCAGGCGAAAGCCCATGATCAGGAACAGCGAGCCTGGATCCAATTGACCCGAGGCGGCCTGAGCCAGGAACTTGACGAAGCGCCCGCTCATGGTGATGACCAGCAGCACGGCGCTGACCGCACTCAAGGTGATCAATACTTCACGGGACAGATAACGAAAAACAATCAAACCAGACACTCCAGGGTTGTCAGGCTAAGGTGGCCGAACAAGCAAACATAGGCACCGACAGAGGGCTCGCCGCGGCGGGCCATCTAAAAAGAGGCGCATTATCCTGTGATTGCTCCCGGCTGTCACTGCGCACTTGCCTACAGCCCCCTCCTTCTGTAGAGCGAGCTTGCTCGCGATGGTCGTCAACGATAACGCGGGAAGCCTGATACCCCTCGCCGTCTGGGCCACCATCGCGAGCAAGCTCGCTCCTACAGTGCCATAACGGATCGGTATTGGGACTTGCCCCCGGCCAGCGCCGAGGTTCAAACTGCGGCCTTTGCCGAAGGCCACGCCATTGCGTCGCCCTGCCCCGGCGCAGAGCTGTCTCTGCGCCCTTTGACCTAAATATTCAGGGACCTGGACATGGAACTGGTTGTAAAAAGCGTCAGCCCAGAAACGTTGAAAACCGCCACCCTGGTACTCGCCGTCGGCGAAGGCCGCACACTCGGCACAGTCGCCAGCAAAATCGATGAGCTCAGCGGCGGCGCCATCAGCGCCATCCTCAAGCGCGGCGATCTGACGGGCAAGGTCGGCCAGAGCCTGTTGCTGCAAAGCCTGCCCAACCTCAAGGCCGAACGCGTGCTGCTGGTGGGCGTGGGTAAGGACGCCGAACTCGGCGACCGCCCTTTTCGCAAGGCCGTTGCTTCCATCCTCGCCACCCTCAAGGGCCTGGGCGGCAGCGACGCCGTGCTCGCCCTCGACGAAGTCGTGGTCAAGGGGCGTGACAGCTACGGCAAGACCCGCCTGCTGGCCGAAAGCCTGCTGGATGGCGAATACAGCTTCGACCAGTTCAAGAGCCAGAAAGCCGAACCCCGCGCGCTGAAGAAAATCACCCTGGTAACCATCAAGGCCGCGCAAGCCGAAGTCGAGCGCGCCGTCAGCCACGCCCGCGCCATCGCTGGCGGCATGGCCTTCACCCGCGACCTGGGCAACCTGCCACCGAACATCTGCCACCCGAGCTACCTCGCCGAACAGGCGAAGAACCTCGGCAAGGCCAACAAAGGCCTGAAGGTCGAGGTCCTTGACGAGAAAAAGATCAAGGAGCTGGGCATGGGCTCGTTCTACGCCGTGGGCCAGGGCAGCGACCAGCCGCCACGCCTGATCGTCATGCAATACAACGGCGGCAAGAAATCCGAGAAGCCGTTCGCCCTGGTTGGCAAGGGCATCACCTTCGACACCGGCGGCATCAGCCTCAAGCCGGGCCTGGGCATGGACGAGATGAAATACGACATGGGCGGTGCCGCCAGCGTATTCGGTACCCTGCACGCCGTGCTCGCCCTGCAACTGCCGATCAACCTGGTGTGCATCCTGGCCTGTGCCGAGAACATGCCGAGCGGCAGCGCGACCCGCCCGGGCGACATCGTCACCACCCTCAGCGGCCAGACCGTGGAAATCCTCAACACCGACGCCGAAGGCCGCCTGGTGCTGTGCGATGCGCTGACCTACGCCGAACGTTTCAAGCCCCAGGCGGTGATCGATATCGCCACCCTGACCGGCGCTTGCGTCGTCGCCCTCGGCGCCCACACCTCGGGCCTGCTGGGCAACAACGACGAGCTGATCGAGCAACTGCTCAGCGCTGGTCGCCAGGCCGATGACCGTGCCTGGCAACTGCCGCTGTTCGATGAGTACCAGGAACAGCTGGACAGCCCGTTTGCCGACATCGCCAACATCGGCGGGCCGAAAGCCGGGACCATCACCGCGGCCTGCTTCCTGTCGCGCTTCACCAAGCAGTTCAACTGGGCCCACCTGGACATCGCCGGCACCGCCTGGACCAGCGGCGGCAAGGACAAGGGCGCCACTGGCCGTCCGGTGCCCCTGCTGACCCAGTACCTGCTGGACCGCGCCAAAGCCTGAACCTGAGCCTGCCGGGCGGCGTCGGTCAATGACGTCGCCCGGAATCCGGAATCCCCTATGACCCAAGTCGACTTCTATATCCTTCCCAGCGCGGCCCCTTCGGCGCGCCTGGACTTTGCCTGCAAGCTGAGTGAAAAGGCCTGGCGCCTGGGGCACAAGGTCTACCTGCATTGCAGCGACAGTGCCCAGCGCGATGACCTGGATGCCCGTCTGTGGCAGTTCAAGGGCGAAAGCTTCATTCCCCACGGCCCGGCGGAAAGCGAGCCGGACGGCCGCGTGGTCCTGGGGCTGGGCGATGACCCCGGCGTTCATCAGGACCTGCTGGTGAACCTCGATACCAAGGTGCCACCCTTTGCTTCGCGGTTTGCCCGCGTGGCGGAAGTGGTGGTGGAAGACCCGGCGATTCGTCAAGCGGCGCGGGAGAGTTTCCGCTTCTACCGCGAACAGGGCTATCCTCTGCAAGATCACCGGCTACAGCGACTTTGAGCACCCCGATGGACACTCCAAAACACCCCCAAAAAGCCGCGCCCCTGCTGGACGAGCTCGAATCGATCCGCAAGCTGCTGGGCGACGACACCCTGCAACCGCCACTGCTGACCGAGACAGTCGCCAGCGAAGGGCAGATCCCCCTGTTGTTCGACATGGTGGGTAATAAAGCCAAGGTCGAGGTGCAGCCCGAGGCGGTTGCCACGCCGGTGGTCGAGCCCAAACCGGCACCGCCAGTCGTCGCGGCGGAACCTGCCAGACAGAAGAATCAGGACGCCCTGCTGCACCTGGACAGCGAACTGCGCGCCGCCGCGCAATTGATCATGCAGGACGTGATCGACGACTTCGCCCCGCATATCGAAACCGAGATCAAGCGCCGCCTGGATGCCCGTATGGAACGCCTGCTCAGCCAATATCCTTCCTGACGCGCCGCCCCAAGACCGCTATTGCCACATAGCCCGGGCCCGACACGCCCCCTGTAGGAGCCCGGCTTGCCGGCGATGAGGCCCATAAGCCCTGCATCGACCTTGCGAACGCCATCGCCGGCAAGCCGGCGCCTACACCGGAGCGCATTTCAACGCAAAATACCGTCAGGCCCCACGCCGGCGGGCATTTTTGTGCCGCCAGCGCTCACCTCGCTCTACGCCCCGCGCCATATCCTCGTTATACTTGTCGGCTTTCCTGAATTAATGCCTAAGGGTCCCGCCGCGCATGGATAAGACCTACCAGCCGCACGCCATTGAAACTTCCTGGTACCAGACCTGGGAGTCCGAGAATTATTTCGCCCCGCAAGGTAGCGGCGACGCCTACACCATCATGATCCCGCCGCCGAACGTCACCGGCAGCCTGCATATGGGCCACGGTTTCAATAACGCGATCATGGACGCCCTGATCCGTTTCCGCCGCATGCAGGGTCGCAACACCCTGTGGCAGCCGGGCACCGACCACGCCGGGATCGCCACGCAGATGCTGGTGGAACGCCAACTCGAAGCCCAGGGCCAGAATCGCCACGACCTGGGCCGCGAGAAGTTCCTGGAAAAGGTCTGGGAATGGAAGGATCAATCCGGTGGCAATATCAGCCGGCAGATCCGCCGTTTGGGTTCGTCCGTGGACTGGAGCCGCGAGCGCTTCACCATGGACGACGGTCTCTCGGAAGCGGTCAAGGAAGCCTTCGTGCGCCTGCACGAAGATGGCCTGATCTATCGCGGCAAGCGCCTGGTCAACTGGGACACCAAGCTGCACACGGCGATTTCCGACCTCGAAGTGGAAAACCACGACGAGAAAGGTTTCCTCTGGAACCTGCGTTATCCACTGGCTGACGGTGCCAAGACCGCCGACGGTCTGGGCTACCTGATCGTCGCCACCACCCGTCCGGAAACCATGCTCGGCGACTCGGCCGTGGCGGTAAACCCGGAAGACGAACGCTACAAGGCGCTGATCGGCAAGTTTGTCGAGCTGCCGCTGGTCGGCCGCCGCATTCCGATCATCGCCGACGACTATTGCGATCCTGAATTCGGCACCGGCTGCGTGAAAATCACCCCGGCCCACGATTTCAACGACTACGAAGTCGGCAAGCGCCACAACCTGCCGCTGCTGAACATCTTCGACAAGAACGCCGCCATCCTGCCGGCCTGCCAGGTGTTCAACCTCGACGGCACGCTGAACGACAGCATCGACGGCAAGATCCCGGCGCAATACGTCGGCCTCGACCGTTTCGAAGCGCGCAAACAGATCGTTGCCGCCTTCGAGGCCGCCGACCTGCTGGTCAGCGTTGACGACCACGGCCTGAAAGTGCCGAAGGGCGACCGCTCGGGGACCATCATCGAGCCGTGGCTGACCGACCAGTGGTACGTGTCGACCAAGCCGTTGGCCGAGCCGGCCATTGCCGCCGTGGAAGACGGCCGCATCGCTTTCGTGCCCAAGCAATACGAAAACATGTACTTCTCCTGGATGCGCGATATCCAGGACTGGTGCATCAGCCGCCAGCTGTGGTGGGGCCACCGGATTCCGGCCTGGTACGACGAGTCGGGCAAGGTCTATGTCGGTCGCGACGAAGCCGAAGTGCGGGCCAAGCACCACCTCGGCCCGGAGATTGCGCTGCAACAGGACAACGATGTCCTCGACACCTGGTTCAGTTCGGGCCTGTGGACCTTCTCCACCCTGGGCTGGCCGGAGCAGACCGACTTCCTCAAGACCTTCCACCCCACCGACGTGCTGGTGACCGGTTTCGACATCATTTTCTTCTGGGTCGCCCGGATGATCATGCTGACCATGCACCTGGTGAAGAACGAGGACGGCACCCCGCAGGTACCGTTCAAGACCGTCTACGTCCATGGCCTGGTGCGTGACGGCCAGGGCCAGAAGATGTCCAAGTCCAAGGGCAACGTCCTTGACCCGTTGGATATCATCGACGGTATCGAACTCGAAGCTCTGGTGCAGAAGCGCACCACCGGCCTGATGCAGCCCAAGCTGCAGAAAGCCATCGAGAAGCAGACCCGCGCCGAGTTCGCCGAAGGCATCGCCAGCTATGGCACCGATGCCCTGCGCTTCACCTTCTGCTCGCTGGCCTCCACCGGTCGCGACATCAAGTTCGACATGGGCCGCGTCGAAGGCTATCGCAACTTCTGCAACAAGATCTGGAACGCCGCGCGCTACGTGCTGGACAAGGGCGAAGACTGCGGCCAGAACGGCGAAGCCTTTGAACTGTCCCTGGCCGACCGCTGGATCATCTCGCAGTTGCAGCGCACCGAAGCCGAAGTGACCCGCCAGCTCGAGCAGTTCCGTTTCGACCTGGCCGCCCAGGCCTTGTACGAGTTCATCTGGAACCAGTATTGCGACTGGTACCTGGAACTGTCCAAGCCGGTGCTGTGGGACGACAATGCGCCGGTCGAACGCCAGCGCGGTACCCGTCGCACCCTGGTGCGCGTGCTGGAAGTGGCCCTGCGCCTGGCGCATCCGTTCATGCCGTTCATCACCGAGGAAATCTGGCAGCGCCTGGCGCCGCTGGTCGGTGCCGAAGGCAAAACCATCATGCTGCAACCGTGGCCGGTGGCGAACGAAGCGCGGATCGACCCGGGTGCCGAGGACGATATCGAATGGCTCAAGGGCCTGATGCTTGGCGTGCGTAACATCCGCGCCGAGATGAATATCGGCCCGGGCAAGCCACTGGCGTTGTTCCTGAAGAATGTCAGTGCCCAGGACCAGCGGCGCCTGAGCGAGAACGAGCAGTTGCTGAAAAAGCTGGCCAAGCTCGAATCGATCACCGTGCTGGCGGCTGGCGACGAAGCACCACTGTCCGCTACCGCACTGGTTGGCGAGATGGAAGTGCTGGTGCCGATGGCCGGGCTGATCGACAAGGGCGCCGAACTGGCGCGCCTGGACAAGGAAATCCAGCGTCTGCAAGGCGAAGTGCAGCGGGTCGGCGGCAAGCTGTCGAATGCCGCCTTCGTCGACAAGGCTCCGGCCGAAGTCATCGAGAAGGAACGCGCCAAGCTGGCCGAGGCCGAACAGGCCCTGGGCAAGCTGGCCGAGCAACATGCGCGGATTGCCAGCTTGTAAGCGTGGCGATCGACTGAAAAAGGGAGGCCCTCGGGCCTCCCTTTTTCATGCCCGCCGCATTCTTCCAAACACCACAGAACCTTGTAGGAGCCGGCTTGCCGGCGATGGCGTCCGATCAGACAGCGCAAGGCTTGCGGGCCTCATCGCCGGCAAGCCAGCTCCTACAGGTTTGCGTCGCCCTCAAAGCAGAGGATCGGCATTGGAGCGTGTTCGACCGAATGCCCTGCGCGTCAGCCCCGATGAATATGGGACAATACCCGCCATTCCGAGCCCTACCCGAATCGACTCTGCCCATGACCGCCCCGAGCCACCCCAAAGCCCCACGCAAGAAGCCCAAGCCCGCGACCCCGGCCAAGGCCGTCGAGCCGCGGGAAAAAGCCAGCCTGCACCCGCGTAACCGCCATCAGGGCCGCTACGACTTCCCGCAGTTGATCAAGAGCAGCCCCGAACTGGGCAAGTTCGTGGTCCTCAACCCGTATGGCAAGGAAAGCATCGACTTCGCCGACCCGGCCGCCGTGCGCGTGTTCAACCGCGCCCTGCTCAAGAACTTCTACGGCATTGCCCACTGGGACATCCCGGCGGACTTTCTCTGTCCGCCAGTGCCAGGCCGGGCCGACTACGTGCACTTCCTCGCCGACCTGCTGGCCGAAGGCAATGACGGCGTGAT
The DNA here is from genome assembly GCF_059420225.1 of Pseudomonas sp. GW821-FHT04D07. Taxonomy (NCBI): domain Bacteria; kingdom Pseudomonadati; phylum Pseudomonadota; class Gammaproteobacteria; order Pseudomonadales; family Pseudomonadaceae; genus Pseudomonas; species Pseudomonas sp. GW821-FHT04D07. The sequence continues at coordinate 40,935 of NZ_JBWKTH010000001.1, read as the reverse complement.
CCCCAAGGGCACGGCCGTGCGCGTGCTGGATATCGGCGTCGGCGCCAACTGCATCTATCCACTGATCGGCCACAGCGACTACCGCTGGCAGTTTCTCGGTTCGGACATCAACCCCACCGCCCTGGCCGCGGCCAAGGCCATCGTCCAGTCCAACGGCCTGAACAAGGCGATCAACCTGCGCCTGCAAGGCAATCCGAAGCACATCCTCACTGGCCTGCTGGAAAGCACCGAGTCTTTCGACCTGACAATGTGCAACCCGCCGTTCCACACCTCCCTGGACGAAGCGCAAAACGGCAGCCGACGCAAATGGCGCGCCCTGGGCAAGGCCGATCCGCAGCGCAAGCTGCCAGTGCTGAACTTCGGCGGACAAGCATCCGAACTATGGTGTGAAGGCGGTGAAGCACGCTTCGTGACCCAACTGATCGCCGAAAGCGCAGCCCTGGGCCGACAGGTGCTGTGGTTCAGCACCCTGGTGTCCAAGGCCTCCAACCTGCCGACCATCGAAAACGCGCTGAAAAAGGCCGGTGCCCGGCACAGCCAGGTGGTGGAAATGTCCCAGGGGCAGAAACAGAGCCGTTTCGTCGCCTGGACCTTCCAGGATCAGGCGCAGCGCCAAACGTGGCGCCAGGAGCGCTGGAACCGGCTTAACGGTTGAGGAGCGGCACCCTGCCAAGCTTCCGGCACGTTTCCACAGGCGAAAAAAAACCGTGCCCGGATAGACTCCGAGGCACGGCTTCAGTGCATCTTACTTGTTTACAGCGTCGGTCAGAACCTTGGCCACAACCAGCTTGATCACTTTCTTGGCAGGGATTTCGATGGCAGCGCCAGTCGACGGGTTACGGCCGGTACGGGCAGGACGCTCGGTCACTTTCAGTTTGCCAACGCCTGGCAGAGTGATTTCGCCGCCGTTTTCCAATTGATCAGCAACGATCTGGGCCAGTTGGTCCAGAGCGGCACGCGCGGTGGTTTTCGGCGCGTCGATAGCTTCGGCGATATCGGCGATCAGTTGGTCTTTGGTAATAGCCATTGAGATGTTCCTTCCCTATCAAATTCATTTGGATTGCAGAGTGCAGTGTCAGCCATCGAGCCAGCCTTGTGCCCCCCCGCTGACAGCCACGACGAATCGCAGATGTAGATAGCAGAATTGGGGTTTGGTTCGACGTGACACCTGCTGAATGCACGCTTTGCGCCGTTACCGAGCGCAAGACCGGGCAAAACTAGCACAGAGACGGGGAAATATCCGCCTCTACCTAGCCATTTGGTCAGCTTTTGCGCTCGTTTTCGAAAAAAAAGCTGTCTGAAACCGCTCATACCGCCAGAACCACCGTGCAAAGGCGGATTCAACCCGTGGGTGCGGTACACTGGGCGCTTTTCCGGGGAGCTCGCCTTCCCCCTGACAAATCAGCCGAGAGACCTATGCCGATCCGTCATTGCATCGTCCACCTGATCGACAAAAAACCCGACGGCAGCCCTGCGGTCCTGCATGCCCGTGACTCCGAACTGGCCGAATCCCAGGCCATCGAGCACATGCTTGCCGACCTCAACGAAAGCTACAACGCCAAGCAGGGCAAAGCCTGGGGCTTTTTCCATGCCGAGTCCGGCGCGCATCCGTTCAGCGGCTGGCTGAAGGAATACCTGGACGGAGGCAAGGACTTCACCGCGTTCAGCCGGATTGCCGTCGAACATCTGCAAAAGCTGATGGAGGAGTCCAACCTCTCGGTCGGTGGCCATGTGCTGTTCGCGCACTACCAGCAAGGCATGACCGACTACCTGGCGATCGCCCTGCTGCACCACAGCGAAGGCGTGGCGGTGAACGCCGAGCTGGACGTGACCCCCTCCCGTCACCTGGACCTGGGGCAATTGCACCTGGCGGCGCGGATCAACGTCTCCGAATGGCAGAACAACAAGCAGTCGAAACAGTACATTTCCTTTATCAAAGGCAAGAACGGGAAAAAGGTTTCGGAATATTTCCGCGACTTTATCGGCTGTCAGGAAGGCGTCGATGGTCCGGGCGAGACCCGCACCCTGCTCAAGGCCTTCAGCGACTTCGTTGAAAGCGAAGACCTGCCCGAGGAGGATGCCCGGGAAAAAACCAAAACTTTGGTGGACTACGCCAGCAGCCAGGCAAAAATGGGCGAACCCATGGGCCTGGAAGAGCTTTCCGGGCTGATCGACGAGGACCGTCCACGGGCGTTCTACGAACATATCCGCAACAAGGACTACGGCCTCTCGCCGGAGATCCCGGCGGATAAACGCACCCTGAACCAGTTCCGCCGTTTCACCGGGCGCGCCGAAGGCCTGTCCATCAGCTTCGAGGCGCACTTGCTGGGTTCGAAGATCGAGTATGACGAAGAAGCCGGGACCCTGATCATCAAGGGCCTGCCGACCCAGTTGACCGATCAGCTCAAGCGCCGCAAGGACTGAGTCATGCTCTCAGGTATGCTGAAGAAGGTCCTGCTGATCCTGTTGGTGGTGGTGGTTTATCAGAACTGGGGCAAGATCGAGCGGGTATTCAATCCCGGGCAGGTCGTCTCAGAACAGACCCGGGCCAAGGCTCGGGTGGTGCTCTACGCCACCGACTGGTGTGGCTACTGCAAGCAGATCCGGCGTTTTCTCGACCAGAAAGGCATTCCCTACCAGGAATTCGATATCGAGAAAGACGCCGCCGCGCGCAAGACCTACCAGGCCCTGGGCGGCGCGGGGATCCCGATGCTCGACGTGAACGGCAGCTTGATCCGCCGCTATGAGCCGGACGCGATCCTCGCCGCACTGAAATAACCACAGCCGAACACGGACCCTGTAGGAACCGGCTTGCCAGCGATGGCGTGCGCAAGATCGATGCACGGCCCAAGGGCCTCATCGCTGGCAAGCCCGCTCAGGGGTTGCGCTGTTTTCAAGCCTTTAGCACTTCAATCCTGAAGCCGAGCCGTGGGAAGTGCACATGCACCAGGCCCGCGCGCTCATCCTCGCGCCGCACGATCAACTCTTCGCGACCGGCAAACACCAGCTCGCCCGCCACCGGATCGACGCCATAGTCGGTCGCCGCGACGATCACCGACTGACCGGCGACAAAACCGTTCGGATCGTTGAACAGCTCATCAGGCAGCGCTGCCGGCGTCGACTCCCGCGCCACCTGCAAGGCCTGCTCGGCGGTCATATCACTCGGTGCGCCATGCCCGAACGCCATGACCCGGGCGAACCAGGCAGCCACCGCCGGATAGGCATCCACCAGCGGCGCGGTCACCGGCGTCGCCTTGAGGAACCACAGCGGATGAGCCATGGCGATATCGGCAATCGACGGCTCGCCGAACAGGAAGTCGCCCTCCTCATGCTGCAGTTGCTGCTCCAGCCGCGCCATGAACACCGGCCACTGGTGCTTGGCCACCTCCAGTGGGACCTTCGCCATCGAGCCGCCACTGAACAGACCGCCGCGGTCGATCATGAAGCCCTTGATCTGCTCCGGGGACAAGCGGGCAAAGCGCACCGCCACCGACTCGGGCTGGAACACCAGGCTGACCGCATGGCTGAACACCACCGAATCGGCCCAGGCGGCAAAAGTTGCCGCGACCATTTCCAGGCTCTGGGGGAACAGCCGCGGCGTGGCCTTTTCCTGCTCCAGGCGGCGGGCGATCAAGGCGGTGTCACAGTAGATATCGGCACCGACCTGCAACACCGGGGTTTTCCGGTAGCCACCGGTCAGCGCGGTCAGGTCGGGCTTGGGCATCACCGGCGGAATGAGCACCGAGCGCCAAGAAAGCCCTTTGAACCCCAACAGCAAGCGGGCCTTTTCGGCAAAGGGAGAGGTCGGGTAGTGATGAAGAATCAACTCAGACATGCTGGAGTCCGCCGGGCCAATAAGAACCTGCAGCTTAGCCTGCAAATCGTGGGCGGCCTACCCAGCCAGCCTGATGCCGTCTCATCAACGCTATCAATTACCTGGGCGCGGAAAGGCACCCTGGCAGGAGTTGAACCTAGTGGTGGAGAGCGCGTATCACAAAGGAGAGGATGGCAGTCCGAGCCTGAAAGGATCGATAGCCTCCAGACTGAACCCCGCCGCCAGGGCTTCCTTGGCACTCTTGCGCAACTTCTTGATCAGGCGTTCCTGGCGCAGGGCATCGCCCTTGTCGCGACAGGCCTCCACATACACCAGCGCGACCGCCGGGCTGGAGTGGAAGAAGCGCGCGCCCTTGCCACTTTGATGCGAGGCAAACCGCCGCTGCGGGTCATCGCTGATTCCGCAATACAGCGAGCCATTGGCGGCGCGCACCAGATAGACAAACCAGGGTTTGCCCGCAGGCGCTGCCGGCTCGGTTTCGGCACTGGGCGTTTCGCTGATGTTCACGTGGCAAAGGGCTTGATCGCTGACGGGGCCGCGATCTTAGCAGAACCTAGCGGCTCGCCTGGAAGGCCTTCAAGCCTTTCAGCGCCTGGGCCCGCACGGCGTTCCTGACCAAGGGTGTCCAGCCCAGCAGCAAGCCCTTGGTCCCCAGCGCCTGCCGCGACCAGCGCCACAGGTCGAAGCTGTCATGGTGCTCGCAAATCTTGCCGTCGCGAAACACAAACCGCGCATTGATATCGTTGACCACGGTATTGCCGGTCTGGCTGAACAGGTAGGTCGCAACCCAATGGGCGCCACCGCTGCGCTCGTCGGCACGGACATTGTCGAAGGTCAGGGAAAAGTCCTTGGCCCGGCTGGCCAGCATGCGCCACATATCGCCGGCATCACGGCCACGCAACTCGCCGAACGCCGGATCACTGAACAGCACATCCTCGGTGTAACAGGCACTCATGGCCTCGGCATCCAGCCGCTGGAACGCTTTATAGAACTCAGTAATCAACGCGCTGTGGGCATCACTCATGAACGGGCTCCGTGCAGGTAAAAGGCTCGCCTGCACGATAGTCTGCAAATGCCTGGCTGACTATCGGCATTCGCGATCCGAATGCCGCGAGTGTGGGGTGATTCAGAGCTTTTCGCTGGTCACCTGTACATAACGCGCCCGACCGGCACCGAGGCCGAAGACGATGGCGCCCAGGCCGATCACGCCGAAGATCCAGCCCAGCGCCTCCCAGCCACCGGTGAGGTCATGCACCAGCCCGACCGCGAACGGCCCCATCGATGCCAGGGTGTAACCGATGCCCTGGGCCATGCCCGACAGGTTCGCCGCCACATGGGCATCGCGCGAGCGCAACACGATAAGAGTCAGCGCCAGGCTGAAAGTCCCGCCCTGCCCCAGGCCAAGCAGGATCGCCCAGCCCCAGAGCCCTTCGAGCGGCGCATACAGGCAACCGAACAGGCCGCCCAGGGTCAGCACCATCACCACGACAATCGCCAGCCGTTGATCCTTGCCTCGTGTTGCCAACCAGGGCGTCGCCAATGAACTGATCAGTTGGATCAGAATCGATCCGGACAGCACGATCCCCGCCTGGGTGGCGCTCAGGCCGCGTCCGACCAGCACCGAGGGCAACCAGCCGAAAACGATATAGGCCAGGGACGATTGCAGGCCCATGTACAGGGTGACCTGCCAGGCCAGAGGATCGCGCAGCAAACCGCGTACACGGTAAGCCACGTGATGGGCAGCGTGTTTCTGCCCCACTTGCGGCAACCAGAAAGTCGCCGCCAGCAGCGCGGGCACGACCCAGAAACCCAGGCCGATCGACCAGTTCCCGGCAAAGTGTTGGCTCAGCGGCACCGTGGCCCCCGCCGCCAGGGCCGCGCCCAGACACAGGGCCATGGTGTAGACGCCGGTCATGGTCCCGGCCTGCTTGGCGAAGTCGCGCTTGACGATGCCGGGCAACAGCACACCGATCACCCCGATGCTCGCGCCAGCCACCACACTGCCGGCAAACAGGCCGAACTCGCCCAGCGAACTGCGCAGGATGATCCCGCCGGCCAGGGTCAGGAGAATCCCCAGCACCACTCGCTCACTGCCGAAACGCCGGGCCAGCAGCGGTGCCAGGGGCGCGGCCAGGCCGAGGCAGAGCACCGGCAAGGTGGTCAACAGACCGGCCTTGGCCGCCGACAAACCCAGGCTGCGGGACACATCGCCGAGCAACGGCGCCATGCTCGACAACGCCGGACGCAGGTTCAGCGCCACCAGCACCAGGCCCAGCAGCAACAGCCAGGGCCGGCGCAACACTGGCGGTTGCTGCTGGACCAGGTCGTCATCGGCCTCGGCGTCGATCAGCAGTCGGTCGAGCTCAACCGGCCGCGAGGCGGCGCCGGGTTCGGCAGGAGAACGGGACACGGGGCTCTCGCGTTCAAGGTTCATTGATCAAGCTCCGGCACAGGGCCTTGGCGCGCTCGGGGTCCTGTTGCTGCACGGCTTCGAGCAGGGCCACATGCAGGTCGAACACCGATTGGCGACGGGGGGTGATATCCAGGGTCTGGCGCAGGGCGCTGGCGATCACGCTGGAAAAGTAGCGATACAGCTCGCTGAGCATCGGGTTGTGCGCGGCGTCGATCAGGCGCTGGTGAAACACCAGGTCACAGCTGATGTAGCTATCAAGATCGCCGTGATAGTGGTCGCCGCTGGTGTGCAGAGCCTCGCGCAGACCCTTGAGATCCTCCTCGGTCCGCCGCAGGGCCGCCAGGCCAACAGCTTCGACCTCGAAGCTGTGCCGAGTCTCACGGGCCTGGTCGAGGGAACAGCGCGACAACGCCTGCAGGGTCATCAGTGGATCGATGGTCGCCCGCAGGTAGCTGCCGTCGCCCTGGCGAATCTCGATCAACCCGGAAAACGCCAACACCCGCAGGGCTTCACGCATGGTGTTGCGACTGATGCCCAGCTCCGCGGCCAGTTCCGGCTCGGTGGGCAGGCGCTCGCCCACGGCCCAGGTGCCACGGGTAATACGTTCGCGCAATTGCTCCAGGGCCTGGTCGACCAGGGAGCGTTTGATAAGGGGAATGCTTTGAGACATGGAAACAACCCTAACATCCAATCATAGGATGAATTACCCAAAAGGCTACTCCAAACCTGACTGCGAGTTCAAGAACCAACATTTCCTACAGGAGATGGAGAAGTCGCCGCTTATCCAAAAATTACCCTTTAAGGGTAGTTTTAAGCTCTACTATATCAAAAGTGAGCTACCGCCCTGCCGGCGGACCTCCGGTGATCTCCTTCAAGGAGAGTGAGTCATGAAACAACAGGACTGCATCAGCTGCGGCATGCACAACACCATGCATTGGTTTGAAGATCGGGACTTCGAGATCGACTTCAAAGCATTGAAAAAATCGGTCCTGGGGTTGTCGGGCTGGCAGTGCCAAGCCTGCTCGGAGATCGAGCTTGATCCTGAAAGTGCCCAGCGTTATTCAGAGGCAAGCGATGAGCTTATCTACCAGTCGAGGCGAGAAGTCGCCAACGAGATGAAGCGAATCCGCCGTAAACTTCACTTCACCCAACGTACGGCGGTGGAGCTGCTGTCGGGCGGTGGACACAATGCATTTTCACGTTATGAAAGAGCGGAAATCGATCCACCAAAGCCCTTGTTCGTACTGATGCATCTCCTGGACCGGCACCCTGAACTGGTCGAAGACATCAAAAGCATCAGCGAAGGCAAGATGCCCTGGCATCCGCCAAGCGCCAGAAAAGGAAAGCACTCGCTCACCTGATCGATAAAAACCCAGGCAAAAAAAAACCCGGACCAGGTCCGGGTTTTTCATTCAACGCCAGCCGATCAATGCAGGATCTGGCTTAGGAACATCTTGGTCCGATCGTTCTGCGGGTTGTCGAAGAAGTCGTTCGGCGCCGCCTGTTCGACGATTTCGCCCTTGTCCATGAAGATCACGCGGTTCGCCACGGTGCGGGCGAAGCCCATTTCGTGGGTAACGCACAACATGGTCATGCCGTCTTCGGCCAGGCCAATCATGGTGTCCAGAACCTCTTTCACCATTTCCGGGTCGAGCGCCGAGGTCGGTTCGTCGAACAACATGATTTTCGGCTTCATGCACAAGGCACGGGCAATCGCCACACGCTGCTGCTGACCACCGGACAACTGCCCCGGGAACTTATGAGCCTGCTCCGGAATACGCACACGCTCCAGGTAGTGCATGGCGATTTCTTCCGCCTGGCGCTTGGGCATCTTGCGCACCCACATCGGCGCCAGGGTGCAGTTCTGCAGGATGGACAGGTGCGGGAACAGGTTGAAGTGCTGGAACACCATGCCGACTTCACGACGGATCGCTTCAATCTGCTTGAGGTCGTTGGTCAGCTCCACGCCATCGACCACGATGCGGCCCTGCTGGTGCTCTTCCAGACGGTTGAGGCAGCGGATGGTGGTTGACTTGCCCGAACCCGACGGGCCGCAGAGGACGATACGCTCGCCCTGCTTGACGTTCAGGTTGATGTCTTTCAACACGTGGAACTGGCCGTACCACTTGTTCACGCCCTGCATCTGAATAATGCCTTCAGGACCCACAGGCTGTTTGATCGCTTGACTCATGACAAAACTCCTAACGCTTGTGGCCTGTGTCCAGCTTGCGTTCCAAATGCATGGAATAGCGGGACATACCAAAACAGAAAATCCAGAACACCAAGGCGGCGAACACGTAGCCTTCGGTGGCCATGCCCAGCCATTTCGGGTCGGCGGCGGCTTGCTTGACGCTGTTGAGCAGGTCGAACAGGCCGATGATGATCACCAGGCTGGTGTCCTTGAACAACGCAATCACGGTGTTGACGATCCCCGGGATCACCAGCTTCAAGGCTTGCGGCAGAATCACCAGGCCCATGGCGCGCCAGTAACCCAGGCCCATGGCGGCAGCCGCCTCGTACTGGCCCTTGGGAATGGCTTGCAGGCCACCGCGAACCACTTCGGCGACATAGGCCGACTGGAACAGGATCACGCCGATCAGCGCCCGCAGCAGCTTGTCGAAGTTCATGCCTTCAGGCAGGAACAACGGCAGCATCACCGAGGACATGAACAGTACGGTGATCAACGGCACGCCACGCCAGAACTCGATGAAGGTCACGCAGACCACCTTCACCGCCGGCATGTTCGAACGCCGTCCCAGCGCCAGCAGGATCCCCAGCGGCAAGGCCCCGGCGATACCGACGGTGGCGATGACCAGGGTCAGCATCAGACCGCCCCATTCGGTGGTGGCGACGCTGTCCAGGCCCAAGTAACCGCCACGCAACAGGGTGAAGGCGATGATCGGGTACAGCACCAGGAAGCTCAGGCCGTAGATCGCCTTGCGCGGAACGCGCGGGATGAACAACGGCGCCACGCCGAGTATCGCCAGCCACACGGTCAGGTCCACGCGCCAACGCAGCACGGGCGGGTAGTAGCCATACATGAACTGGCCGAAACGTTGCTGGATGAACACCCAGCAGGCGCCGCTCTTGGTGCAGTCGGCGCGAGTGGTGCCAACCCAGTTGGCGTCCAGGAAGGCCCAGTGCAGCAGCGGCGGGACGATCAGGTAGATCAGGTAGAAGGCGAACAGGGTCAGCAGCGTATTCAGCCAGCTGGAGAACATGTTGGCGCGCATCCACGCGACCACGCCGATACTGCTGCTCGGCGGTGGCATGTCGGGTTTGAAAATATGCGAACTCATGGGCGTTTCCTCACCGCTCGATCAGCGCAATGCGCTTGTTGTACCAGTTCATCAGCAGGGAAATGCTGATACTGATCGCCAGGTACACGCTCATGGTGATGGCAATGACTTCGATGGCCTGCCCGGTCTGGTTCAGCACCGTACCGGCAAACAACGAAACCATTTCCGGGTAACCGATACCGGCGGCCAGGGACGAGTTCTTCGCCAGGTTCAGGTATTGGCTGGTCAGCGGTGGAATGATCACGCGCAGGGCTTGCGGGATGATCACCTTGCGCAGGGTCGGACCGTTGCGCAGGCCCAGGGAGCGCGCCGCTTCGGTCTGGCCATGGCTGACCGACTTGATGCCCGAGCGCACGATCTCGGCGATAAACGCCGCGGTGTACACCGTCAGGGCCAGGGTCAAGGCCAGCAATTCAGGGATCAATACCCAACCGCCGACGAAGTTGAACCCTTGTAGCTGAGGCATTTCCCAGTGCACGGGCGCGCCGAAGATCAGGGCGCACAACGCCGGGATCACCAGGAACAACGCCAGGCCGACCCAGAACTTGTGGAACGGTACGCCGGTTTCTTCGAAACGCTTGGTCGCCCAGCGGCTCATCAGCACGATCGCCACAATGGCCAGCACGACGCTGATCACGAACGGCCAGAAACCGTCGGAGGCAATCGCCGCCGGCATGTTCAGGCCACGGCTGCTGACGAAGAAGGTGTCGCCGAAGTTATGGCTGTTGCGCGGTCCCGGCATGGTCAGGAACACCGCGAAGTACCAGAACAGGATCTGCAACAACGGCGGGATGTTACGGAACACCTCGATGTAGACGGTGGCCAGCTTGTTGAGCACCCAGTTCGACGACAGTCGCGACACACCGATGATGAATCCGAGCAGGGTTGCCAGGATGACGCCGATGAACGTGACCAGCAGGGTATTGAGCAGACCGATGACGAATACACGCGAATAGGTGTCCGACTCGGTGTAGTCGATCAGGTGCTGGGCGATGCCGAAACCGGCACTGCGTTCAAGAAAGCCGAAACCCGAGGTAATGCCCCGGTGTTGCAGGTTGGTCTGGGTGTTATGAAACAGATACCAGCCCAACGAGACCACCGCGACAATCGTGATGATCTGAAATAGCCACGCACGCACTTTGGGGTCGCTGAGACTGAGTCTCTGCTTGGGTGCGCCGATTTTATTTTGCATGTAGTGCCCCAGGAAAAACGGAACAAGAACATCGCCCGGCAGTTGGCCTGCCGGGCGATAGGTCAATCAGCGCACAGGAGGTGCGTATTGAATGCCGCCCTTGGTCCACAGAGCGTTCAGGCCGCGGTCGATTTCCAGCGGAGTGCTCTTGCCGAGGTTTTTCTCGAAGATCTCGCCGTAGTTACCGACCTGGGAAACGATCTTGACGACCCAATCCTTCGGCAGTTTCAGGTCCTTGCCGTATTCGCCGTCGCCACCCAGCAGACGAGCAACGTCCGGGTTCTTGGTCGACTTGGCTTCTTCCAGGACGTTTTTCGAAGTGATACCGGCTTCTTCGGTGTTGAGCAGCGCGTAGCCAACCCAACGAACGATCTTGGTCCACTCTTCGTCGCCGTTACGCACCACTGGGCCCAGAGGCTCCTTGGAGATGGTTTCTGGCAGAACGACGTAGTCTTTCGGCGAAGCCAGCTTGCTGCGCTGGGCGAACAGCTGGGATTTGTCCGAGGTCAGTACGTCGCAACGACCGGATTCCAGCGACTTGGCGCTTTCGTCGGAGGTGTCGAAGGTGATCGGGGTGTACTTCAGGCCATTGGCGCGGAAGTAGTCGGACACGTTCAGCTCGGTGGTGGTACCGGCCTGGATACAGATGGTCGCGCCATCCAGTTCCTTGGCACTTTTCACGCCCAGTTTGGTGTTGGCCAGGAAGCCGACGCCATCGTAGTAGGTGATGAAGCCAGGGAAGATCAGACCCATGCCGGCGTCACGGGAGCTGGTCATGGTGGTGTTACGCGACAGGATGTCGATTTCGCCCGACTGCAGCGCGGTGAAGCGCTCCTTGGCGTTCAACTGGCTGAACTTGACCTTGGTCGCGTCGCCGAATACGGCAGCGGCCACGGCACGGCAGACGTCAGCGTCGATACCGACGATCTTGCCGGAAGCATCAGGCACCGAGAAGCCCGGCAAGCCGTCACTCACGCCACACTGAACAAAACCCTTCTTCTGTACGGCATCCAGGGTAGCGCCCGCTTGCGCGAAACCGCTGACGCCCAGTACGACGGCTGCAGTCACGACTGCCAGGGTGGATTTCAACATCTTCATTCAAACCTCCAGTTGCTCTTGTTGTGTCGGAGCTAGAGTCTAGCCGCACCCTTATGAGGCGTTGTTAACCCGTGCTGGCTTTTTTTTGGGTCAAGCGGCTAAAGACTTGAGCTATGAGTTTAGTAGGAGAACATCTCCCGTCTGTAAAACTCACCGCCCACCAAATTGGCCGAACGGGCATCAGCCCTTTCCAGATTCGCTAAAGCCCTGCCGGCCCTCGGCGAACGTGAATCAGAACCCGCCGAAACGGATTCATTTGCTATCCCACGGCCAGCGGTAGACTGATAGTGTTACCGCCAGGGGTGAATGCATTCACTCGGTTCTCCCATAGCAAAGCCCGTACCACAGTGGCGGCTAAAGCGATTCAGCCACAGGTCAATAGAAAAACGGTCAACAACGCGACATTTTATTAACGAATCCACTCGTTACGCACCATCACCGCGCACACATCTGGAGCGCACGCACACTAATGGAGCACACATGACTGAACCGCTGATCATTCACCCCGCCAAGACCGCGGACGCCTGTGTTATCTGGCTTCACGGGCTGGGGGCCGACCGTTATGACTTCCTGCCGGTGGCCGAGGCGCTGCAGGAGAGCCTGACGAGCACACGCTTCGTTCTGCCGCAGGCGCCGACCCGCGCCGTGACCATCAATGGCGGCTACGCCATGCCCAGCTGGTACGACATCAAGGCCATGAGCCCGGCGCGTTCGATCAGCTTCGAAGAGCTTGAAGAATCGGCGGCGACCGTCATAGAACTGCTGGAAGCCCAGCGGGCCGCGGGTATCGACCCATCGCGGATCTTTCTCGCGGGCTTTTCCCAGGGCGGCGCCGTGGTGCTGCACACCGCCTACCTGAAGTGGCAAGGTGCCCTCGGCGGCGTCCTGGCGCTCTCGACCTACGCCCCGACCTTCAGCGATGCACTGCAACTTTCCGCCAGCCAACAGCGAATTCCAGCCCTCTGCCTGCATGGCCACTATGACGAGGTGGTCCAGAACGCCATGGGTCGGACCGCGTATGAGCACCTCAAGCGCCTTGATGTCACCGTGACATGGCAAGAATACCCAATGGGCCACGAAGTGTTACCCGAGGAAATCCAGGACATCGGTACCTGGCTGGCCGCTCGTTTGCGCTGATATCGGTAACGCACTACGCCGCGCCCGATTCTTGCATTACACTGGCCGGCGTACATTCCTTAACCAAATTAACGAGATGACCGTGCTCAAAGCACTCAAAAAAATATTCGGTAAAAGCGAGGCTGAGCAGCTCGCACCAGGCTCCGGCGCCCCAGTCCCAAGCTCCAATAGCCGCGATCACGGCCAAGCAGTGGAGCGCGTCGAGCCTGTCGCCAAACCGAAAGCCCCGGCCGCCATCCCAGAACAGCCCGCTACAGCGGTTGAAGTGCCACGCGCCGAACAGCCGAAAGCCACACCAGCGCGCCGTGAACGAGCGCCGAAGCCACCCGTCAAGCCCTGGAAACTCGAGGACTTCGTCGTCGAGCCAGAGGAAGGCAAGACCCGCTTCCACGACTTCAAACTGTCGCCTGAACTGATGCATGCCATCCAGGACCTCGGTTTCCCCTACTGCACGCCGATTCAGGCGCAGGTCCTGGGCTTTACCCTGGCCGGCAAGGACGCCATCGGTCGCGCCCAGACCGGCACCGGCAAGACCGCCGCCTTCCTGATCTCGATCATCACCCAGCTGTTGCAGACCCCGCCACCGAAAGAGCGCTACATGGGCGAACCGCGGGCGCTGATCATCGCGCCGACCCGCGAGCTGGTGGTGCAGATCGCCAAGGACGCCGCCGACCTGACCAAGTACACCGGCCTCAACGTCATGCAATTTGTCGGCGGCATGGACTTCGACAAGCAGCTCAAGCTGCTTGAAGCCCGGCACTGCGACATCCTGGTAGCGACTCCGGGCCGCCTGCTGGACTTCAACCAGCGCGGCGAAGTGCACCTGGACATGGTCGAAGTCATGGTGCTGGACGAAGCCGACCGCATGCTCGACATGGGCTTTATCCCGCAAGTCCGGCAGATCATCCGCCAGACGCCGCCCAAGAACGAACGCCAGACCCTGCTGTTCTCGGCCACCTTCACCGAAGACGTGATGAACCTGGCCAAGCAATGGACCACCGACCCGTCCATCGTCGAGATCGAAGCGCTGAGCCCGGCCAACGCCAACGTCGAACAGCACGTCTACGCCGTGGCCGGCGCCGACAAGTACAAGCTGCTCTACAACCTGGTCACCGACAATGGCTGGGAACGGGTGATGGTCTTCGCCAACCGCAAGGACGAAGTGCGGCGGATCGAGGAGCGCCTGGTGCGCGACGGCGTCAATGCCGCGCAATTATCCGGCGACGTGCCGCAGCACAAGCGCATCAAGACCCTGGAAGGTTTCCGCGAAGGCAAGATCCGCGTGCTGGTGGCCACCGACGTGGCCGGACGCGGGATTCATATCGACGGCATCAGCCACGTGATCAACTTCACCCTGCCGGAAGTGCCGGACGACTACGTCCACCGCATCGGCCGGACTGGCCGGGCGGGCGCTGACGGCGTGTCCATCAGTTTCGCTGGCGAAGACGACTCCTACCAGTTGCCAGCGATCGAGACCCTGCTCGGGCACAAGATCAGCTGCGAAATGCCACCCACCGAGTTGTTACGGCCGGTGGTGCGCCAGCGTCCGGCCTGACCGCCCAAACCAAAAACACGCCGCACGACAAAACGTCGCCCGATACCAGGCGGCGTTTTTTTTCGCCCGGCGATTGCTGAAATAAACTAAAAGTCCATAATAGACAAATTAGTTTATTCACAAGTCTTCGGGAGCCCCCCATGTCCGGCCACACCCCCTACGTGATCGACAGCCAGCAGGCGCATCGACTCCTGCAGCAGATCAACGTGCCGCAGATCCTGCACAAGTTGTTCCGCGACCTGGCGGCCGGGCAGGCCGTGCAACCGGCGCAGCAATGGGTGGAGTTCCCGCAAGGTGCCGGCGACTTCATCAACTACCTCGGCGTGCTGGCCGACGATCAGGTCTATGGCGTCAAGACCTCGCCCTACATCGTCGGCGAGCAAGGCCCGCGGGTGACCGCCTGGACCCTGCTGATGTCCATGCATAGCGGCCAGCCGCTGCTGCTCTGCGATGCCGGCGAACTGACCACCGCGCGCACCGCGGCCACCACCGCCGTGGCCGTGGACGCCCTCGCTCCGCTGGACGCCAGGCGCCTGGTCATCGTTGGCAGTGGTCCAGTGGCCCAGGCGCATCTGCACTACACCAAAGGCCTGCGCGACTGGCGGGACATCAGCCTCTACTCGCCCAATATAAATGCCGAAAAGTGCCGGCGCCTGAGCGATATCGAGCCGCGCCTGCGCATCGTCGAGCAGTTGGAGCAAGCCCTGGAGGACGCCGACGTCATCCTGCTCTGCACCTCCTCGGCGACGCCGGTCATGGACCCGAGCCAGCTGCGCAAGCCGGCCCTGATCACCTCCATCAGCACCAACGCCGTACGCGCCCATGAAGTGCCGCCGCAGACCTTGAGCGACATGCAGGTCTACTGCGACTATCGCCAGACCACGCCGGGCGCGGCCGGGGAAATGTTGATTGCCGCCAGCCAGCACGGTTGGAACGCCGGCGAGATCCGCGGCGACCTGGCCGAACTGCTGAGCGGGCAGACGCCACGGCCGACGTATGAGCGTCATGTGTTCTTCCGTTCCATCGGCCTGGGCTTGGAAGACATCGCCCTGGCCAATGCGCTTTATCACCTGCGCCACAAGGCCAGCTGAACACCGTACCTGTAGGAGCCAGCTTGCTGGCGATCGGGCCAGTCAGTCTTGCCTCGCCTGAACGGCCGCCATCGCCGGCAAGCCGGCTCCTACAGGATTGGAGCCCGACGCAGAATCTGTGGCTGACTAGCTCCTACAGGGATTGTGGCAACAGGATATTTTGCGGTGATACGCGGATTTGTGGGAGCTGGCTTGCCAGCGATGGCGATGTGATATTCACCGCCGCTATCACCGGCAAGCCGGCTCCCACAGGTTTCGTCTATAGCCTTTAGAACTTACCAGCAGGAGGCCTTGAATGAACCAGGCAGACTTCATCATCATCGGCGGCGGCATTGCCGGCGCCTCCACCGGTTTCTGGCTGGCCGAGCACGGCCGGGTCATCGTGCTCGAACGCGAATCGCACCCCGGCTATCACGCCACCGGACGCTCCGCCGCCCTCTACACCGCCGCCTATGGCACGCCGCAGGTGCGCGCCCTGACCCTCGCCAGCCGGGCCTTCTTCGACGCCCCGCCGCCCGGTTTCGCCGAACACCCGTTGCTCACGCCCCGGGGCGAAATGACCGTGGACTTCAGCGGCGACTCGGACGAACTGCAGCGGCAATACCTCAGTGCCAAAGCCAGCGTGCCCGAGATGCAGCTGCTCAGCGCCGACCAGGCCTGTGCCCGCCTGCCGATCCTGCGGCGGGACAAAGTCCACGGCGCGATCTACGACCCCAGCGCCAGCGACATCGACACCGACGCCTTGCACCAGGGTTATCTGCGCGGCATCCGCCGCCAGCAGGGAGAGGTCCACACCGACTGTGAAGTTCTCGGCCTTGAACGTGATGCCGATGGTCTGTGGCAGGTCCGCACGGCCGGGCAAACCTTCCGCGCCAAGGTACTGATCAACGCTGCCGGCGCCTGGGCCGACCAGATCGGCGAACTGGCCGGTGCCCGCCCCCTGGGCCTACAGCCCAAGCGCCGCGCCGCCTTTATCTTCGCGCCGCCCGAAGGCCTGGAAATCCACGCCTGGCCGATGCTGGTCAGCCTCGACGAGTCCTTCTATATGAAGCCGGATGCCGGCATGTTCCTCGGTTCCCCGGCCAACGCCGACCCGGTCGAGCCCCACGACGTACAGCCCGAAGAGCTGGACATCGCCATGGGCATCTACCAGATCGAGGAAGCCACCACCCTGACCATTCGCCGTCCGACCCGCACCTGGGCCGGCCTGCGCAGCTTCGTCAGCGACGGCAACCTGGTCTCCGGTTTCGACCCCCGGGTACCCGGCTTGTTCTGGGTCGCCGCCCAAGGCGGCTATGGCATCCAGACTTCGCCAGCGATGGGCCAGGCCAGCGCGGCGTTGGTGCGTGGCCAGGCCTTGCCCGAGCCTCTCGTGCATTTCGGTCTCGACGCCGCAATGCTCGCCCCTGCCCGTCTCGGGTGACGACTGGCGCTGATTGCGGCACACTCTTTAGTACACCCGTACCTGGGGCATTGCCCTTTCGCCACCAGGTGATCAGGTCAACTTCTTACGAGGTGAACCGATCACCGCACCAGCTGTTTCCTTTGGCTTCCCCCAAGGACGCTGAAGTTGCCTGGAGAACCACCATGACAGCCAAACAGGCCCCCGCCCTGGATAACTTCCGGGCGATTGCCGATGCCATCGCCACACTATTCTTTCCCCATGCCGAGGTGGTGCTGCACGACTTGCGCACGCAGCAGATCGACTACATCGCCAACAACATCTCCAAGCGCGAGATTGGCGATGACGCGGCGCTGGAGGACATGCTTGAGGCGGGTATCGACGAGCGCAATATCGGCCCTTACGAGAAACTCAACTGGGACGGTCAGAAGATTCGCAGTGTCAGCACCGTGCTGCACGACGCCCAGGGCGCACCGTTGGCGGTGCTGTGCATCAACCTGAATATTTCCCTGTTTGAAAGCGCCAGGGCGGCGCTGGACCTGTTCCTCTCACCGAACAAACTGATCCCGCAGCCCGATGCGCTGTTTCGCGATGACTGGCAGGAGCGGATCAACACCTTCCTGCACAGCTGGCTGCGTCAGCGGCAGTTGGGGCTGAACCTGCTGACCCGCGACCACAAGCGCGAACTGGTGCTGGCCTTGCACGCCGAGGGCGCGTTCAAGGGCAAGAGCGCGGCCAACTATGTGGCCAACGTGCTGAATATGGGCCGGGCGACGGTGTACAAACACCTGAAGGAATTGAAAGCCGAGGTTTGAGCCCCCCCCTGTAGGAGCGAGCTTGCTCGCGATGGACGTCAACGATGACGCAGGGTATCTGGAAGCCCGTGGTGTCTGTTCGTTCATCGCGAGCAAGCTCGCTCCTACAGGAAGGTAATGCCAGCGTTCGTAATCGGTGCTCCAGCAATCAGTCGCCGTAGATATCCGCTTTGAAGTACTTGCCCTCGATCTTCTGGTACTCGCCGCTGGCGCGAAGCCCGTCGATGGCCCTGTTCAGTTTGCTGACCAACTCACTGTTACCTTTACGCACCGCGATCCCGGCACCCTCGCCCACGTACTTCGGATCCTTCAGCTCCGGTCCGACAAAAGCGTAGCCGGCACCGCGCGGCATCGAGAGGAAATCGTCCAGGGGAATGGTGTCGGCAAAGATCGCGTCCAAGCGCCCGGACGCCAGGTCCATGTAGATTTCTTCGTTATTGCTGTAACGCATCACCTTGATGCCCAGCGGCTCGAAGACTTCCGTGGCATAACGGTCGGTGGTGGTCGAGCGCTGCACACCGATAGTCTTGCCCTTGAGGCTGGCGTACTGGTCATCCACCACCGCCCCCTTCTTCATCACCAGACGCGAGGAGGTGAAGTAATACTTATGGGTGAAATCCACTGACTTCTTGCGTTCGTCAGTGATGGTCATGGACGACAGCGCCGCGTCGATTTTCTTGACCTTCAAGGCCGGGATCAAGCCGTCGAACTCGCCTTCGATCCACTCACACTTGACCTTCATCTGCGCGCACAGGGCATTGCCGATGTCGTAGTCGAAACCGACGATGGTGCCTTCGGAGGTTTTCGAAGCAAAGGGCGGGTAAGCCGCCTCGATACCAATACGCAAGGTCGGCTCGGCGGCAAACGCAGTGCTGCCGGCCAACAGGCTCATGGCCAGACCGCCGATCAGGGTGAACTTCTTCATGCTGGAACTCCCGCTCTTTTATTTGAGGTGTTGTGGCAAGACAGTAGGAAAGAAGACGATGGCGCTAATTTGTACTTATTAGTCTATCGTGGACTTATAAGTACAAATCGTCAATAAGCAAATGCCTGCGCACGGTCAGAAAGCCAGGCACCGATGAATGTTGAAGGTGAGGGGTTTGTAGGCGATGAGGCCCGCCACTCTTGCAGCGCCAGCACCGACGCCATCGCTGGCAAGCCAGACTCCTACAGGGTCGGGGCCGTAGGCAAAATCTGTGTTCGACTTCGTACTAATGTGGGAGCCGGCTTGCCGGCGATGGGGACCGGAAGCCTTGCGCGGATCAAACGGCAAACTACTACTTCCAGCGCTCCGCGGCTGTCTGGTCGCTGGCGCGACCTTCGACCCAGTGCGGGCCCTCGGCGGTGTTTTCCTTTTTCCAGAACGGGGCCTGGGTTTTCAGGTAGTCCATGACGAAATTGCAGGCATCGAACGCGGCCTGACGATGGGCGCTGGTCACCCCGACAAACACGATGGGCTCACCCGGCTCCAGGGCGCCGACCCGGTGCAGCACTTCCAGTCCGAGCAACGGCCAGCGCTCCCGGGCTTGCGCGACGATCTTGCCGAGGGCCTTTTCGGTCATTCCCGGATAATGCTCAAGGAACATCCCCGCCACTGCATGCCCGTCATTGAAATCGCGCACGTAGCCAACAAAACTCACTACCGCACCGATTCCCAGGTTGGCGGCGTGCAAGGCATTCACCTCAGCCCCCGGATCGAATGCCTGCACCTGTACGCGAATCGCCATCTCAGCCTCCGGTCACCGTAGGGAAAAACGCCACTTCGTCGCCATCGAGCAGTGGCTCGGTCAACGAACAGAGGTCCTCATTACGGGCGCACATCAGGTTCTGTTCGCCGAGCA
Organism: Pseudomonas sp. GW821-FHT04D07; assembly: GCF_059420225.1. Lineage (NCBI taxonomy): Bacteria > Pseudomonadati > Pseudomonadota > Gammaproteobacteria > Pseudomonadales > Pseudomonadaceae > Pseudomonas > Pseudomonas sp. GW821-FHT04D07. The sequence goes on along the minus strand of NZ_JBWKTH010000001.1, from coordinate 21,257 downwards.
CTTGCGTGCCCTCGCGCAGCAGCAGGAACTGGCGGACAGCCTCGACGCTGGCGAAATCCCCCTCCAGCGCCAACTCATCCACCCCGAGCGCTTCGCGGTAACGGGCAAAGAACTTCACCACGATCTTCATGGCGCATCCGCCAGGTAGTGGCCGCTCTTGCCGCCGAGCTTTTCCAGCAGGCAGACGTTTTCGATGATCATGCCGCGATCCACCGCCTTGCACATGTCATAGATCGTCAGCGCCGCGACACTGGCCGCGGTCAACGCTTCCATCTCCACGCCGGTCTGCCCGGACAGCTTGCAGCGCGCGACGATGCGCACGGCATCCTCGCCATCGGCATTCAGCTCGACCTTGATACTGGTGAGCATCAGCGGATGACACAGGGGAATCAGCTCGGAGGTTTTCTTCGCCGCCTGGATACCGGCGATCCGCGCCACGGCGAACACATCGCCCTTGGGGTGGCCACCGCTGACAATCATTTGCAGGGTCTCCGGCAACATACGCACGCGGGCCTGGGCTACCGCCTCGCGGAAAGTCACGGCCTTGTCGGTGACGTCGACCATATTGGCACGGCCTTGGGAATCGAGATGAGTCAGCACAGCGATACTCCTGATCAGGAGCGTCGATTGTAAACCTGCAGGTCAGTTTTACGCGACCACCGCAAAATATGTGCTGGCCCGCGGATTTATTGTAGGCGCTGGCTTGCCGGCGATGGCGTCCGAATGGACAACACCTGGCTCAAGGGCCCCATCGCTGGCAAGCCAGCTCCTACAGGGACAGTGACAGCCGCAATATTGGGCGCTGACATAAAAAGGGCGGCCCGCCTGGCCGCCCTTGGTTGTGGATAAGCTTACAGGTGGGATTCGGCGTATTCGGCCAGGATCGAACGTGGCACGCCCTGCAGGGTGATGTGCACGCCGTTCGGGAAATCCTTGAAGCGCTCGGTCAGGTAGGTCAGCCCGGAGCTGGTCGCGGACAGGTAAGGGGTGTCGATCTGTGCCAGGTTGCCCAGGCACACCACTTTGGAACCGGCACCGGCACGGGTGATGATGGTTTTCATCTGGTGCGGTGTCAGGTTCTGGCACTCATCGATCAGGATCAGGCTCTGCTGGAAGCTGCGCCCGCGGATGTAGTTCAGGGACTTGAACTGCAACGGTACCTTGCTGAGGATGTAGTCGACGCTGCCATGGGTGCTTTCGTCATCCATATGCAAGGCTTCGAGGTTGTCGGTGATCGCCCCCAGCCAAGGCTCCATCTTCTCCGCCTCGGTGCCGGGCAGAAAGCCGATCTCCTGGTCCAGGCCCTGCACGCTGCGGGTCGCGATAATGCGCCGGTAGCGCTTGCTGACCATGGTCTGTTCGATGGCGGCGGCCAGGGCCAGGATGGTTTTCCCGGAACCGGCGGCGCCGGTCAGGTTAACCAGATGGATGTCCGGATCGAGCAAGGCGAACAACGCCAGGCTCTGGTAGATGTCACGCGGTTTCAGGCCCCAGGCTTCCTGGTGCAACAGGGGTTCCTGATGCAGATCGAGAATCACCAGCACATCGGCGCGGATTTCCTTGACCCAGCCGACAAAGCCCTGTTCGTCGATGATGAATTCGTTGACGTGTACCGCCGGCAGGTTGTCGGTCAATTGCACCTGGTGCCAGGTGCGGCCATGGTCCTGGCGGGTCTCGACCTTGCTGACACGATCCCAGAACGAACCTTTGACGTCGTGATAACCGTTGGGCAGCAAGGACACGTCGTCGACCAGTTGGTCGGTGCTGTAGTCCTCGGCCGCGATCCCGCAGGCGCGCGCCTTGAGGCGCATGTTGATGTCCTTGGTCACCAGGACCAGGCGCAGGTCCTTGTCCCGCGCATGCAGATCGATCAACTGGTTGATGATGATGTTGTCGTTCAGGTGTTCGGGCAGCACCAGGTTCGGTTCGTGGCGCTTGCTCATCAGGATCGACAGCAGGCCCTTGGGACCGCTCTTGCCGCGCTGGATCGGGACGCCCAGCTCGACATCCTCGGGGCTGGCGTCGCCCAGGGTCTTGTCGATCAGGCGGATCGCCTGCCGGCATTCGGCGGCGACGCTGTGATGCCCGCCCTTGAGCTTGTCGAGTTCCTCGAGCACGGTCATCGGGATGGCGACATGGTGTTCTTCGAAATTGAGTAATGCGTTTGGATCGTGGATCAGTACGTTGGTATCGAGCACGTAAAGGATAGGCAGGTTGGAAGAAGGCGTGCGTCCGTGATCATCCATACTCGGTCACCTTTGTGGGAGCCATTCGACGCAATACCTGGACGGTGCTGCGCCTCGAAGTGACCGCCGAATTCGCCTGTGAAGGGGCAGGCGTTCTGTGCACAAGTAGGGTCTTGTAAGACGCCACCTGTGTTGCAGGTTTCGGCGGTCTGACTCCGTAATACCGCAAAAGACATGACAGAAAAAAGCACTTTGACGTTTTTTTGAAGTTTATTTTTCAGAGTGACGAATAGCCCTTGGCGAGTGGCCCGTACACCGTTAAAGTCGGAAGTCCGCCTGCACTGAAATCATCACCTCATTTTCCCCCAGCCCAACAAATACGGGCACTTGGGTTTTTCCCTGCTAACGAAACGCGTCCTTGCACTCCTGCCAGCCGAGCCCGCTTTCGGCGGTCTGCTTGAGCAGCCAGGGTAATGCCGTGCGCGCCTTGTCCTGGGTGTCATGAAACACAATGACCCCGCGCCGCCAGAGCAGCATCAGGGTCAACACCCGCTGGGCGGACTGCTCGGCGCTGAGCTTGCCGGTAGCATCCGCCGAATCGATGTCCCACAAGGCGACCTGCAAGTGCTGGGCCTTGAAAAACGCCGCGCCATCGGCCCGTCGCTGCCCGTAAGGTGGGCGGAACAGCGCGGCATAGTTGTCCGGCAGGGCGTTCTGCAGCAGCGCGATACTGCGCAGGATCGAGTCCTCCCAGTCCTGCCATTGACTGTGGGAGCGGTACTGCCAGCCTTCCGCGCCCACGCATTGCTGGCGGTACAGTTCGCGCACCGCTGGCATTGAGGTCTTGTCCAGGCGGGCCTGCAGGGCATTGCCGAGGACAAAGAACAGGCCGCTCATCTTCTGTTTGCGCAGGTAGCCGATCAACTCGTCGGTATTGCCCTGGGCCATTGTCGGCCCGCCGTCGAAGGTCAGCAGGAACAACCGGTCGTTGAAGCCTTCGCCATTGCGCTCGTGATCGCCCAGCAGCTGGATTTCGCTGCTGGTCTGCGGCAACAGCGCGGCCAGGCGCAGCAGCTCGTCCAGGTAACGCTCATGGAACGCCCGGGACGGCACCGCCCAGCGCACATAAAAGGAGTCTTCGCCGACCCGGAACTTGCCGGCGGCGGTCCGCAGACTCTCCAGGTCCTCGACGTAGAAACAGAAGGAGGCGTCCTGCTCGCAGCTCTGCTGGGCGGCGTTGTAGCTGCTCAGCAGGCGCTGCCACAGGCGCTGGCGCACCGTATCGATCGAGACCATGTTGATCTGCTTGAGCCCCAGGCGCTTCTTCAGGGCCGCTTCGTCGAGCAGTTCGCTGACCAGCAGCGTATGGGCAAACATCAGGACCTCGGCGCGCGAGGCGACATCGAACAGCGCCGGGCTGCTCAGTTGCTCGGGCCAGACGCTGCGATCCAGGGTCGCGGGGTCGTTCGGCGCGGCGAAGGTCGTGAGGCTGGCCAGCAGGGCCGAGAAGAAAAGAACGATACGCAAAAGGGTGCCTCCATTTCAGAACCCGCCGCGCACTATAGCCGATCTGACGGGCCGGGCCCTTATGGTGCCTGTTCTGGCCTCTTCGCGGCGATGCGGCGACCCGACAAGCTCCGCTCCCACAGGTTTTCAGTCGTTCACAGAACCAGAGTTCGACTCGAACACTGTGGGAGCCGAAGAGGTCCTCAAGATCGGCAAGGATGTCCCAGGCCAGCCATACAGCGGCTATCGCCATCATAGGTGGAGTCAAACCGCCCAAGCCCCTAGAATCCCCCGACGATTAAAGGAGACGACTTCATGCTGATGGTGATTTCCCCCGCCAAGACCCTCGATTTCGAAACACCGGCGGTGACCCAGCGCTTCACCCAACCGCAATACCTGGACCACTCTCAGGAGTTGATCGAGCAACTGCGCACCCTCAGCCCAGCGCAGATCAGCGAGTTGATGCACGTTTCCGACAAGATCGGCGGCCTCAATGCCGCGCGTTTCGGCAGCTGGAACCCGGCCTTTACCCCGGACAACGCCAAACAGGCGCTGCTGGCATTCAAGGGTGACGTCTATACCGGCCTCAATGCCGAAGACTTCAGCGACGCCGATTTCGACTACGCCCAGAGCCATCTGCGCATGCTCTCTGGCCTCTACGGCCTGCTGCGTCCGCTGGACCTGATGCAGCCCTATCGCCTGGAAATGGGCACCAAGTTCGCCAATGCCCGCGGCAAGGACCTCTACGCCTTCTGGGGTACGCGCATCAGCGAATGGCTCAATGAAGCCTTGGCCGAACAAGGTGACGAAGTGTTGCTGAACCTGGCCTCGAACGAGTACTTCTCGGCGGTCAAACGCTCGACGCTGAACGCGCGCATCGTCAATACCGAGTTCCGCGACCAGAAGAACGGCCAGTACAAGATCATCAGTTTTTATGCGAAAAAAGCCCGGGGGATGATGGCGCGGTTTGTGATCCGGGAGCGTATCCAGAACCCTGAGCAATTGAAGACGTTCGACGAACAAGGCTACCGGTTCAGCGCTGAACTTTCCAAGGTGGACAACCTGGTGTTTTTGCGTGATCAGGCGCTGGAGTAACGCAGTTCGTCGTAGTACCGCGTTATCGTTCTTCGCGGGCAAGCTCCGCTCCCACATTAATCCTGAGTCGTACCGACATTTTGTGTACGACTGAGAACCTGTGGGAGCGGAGCTTGCCCGCGAAGAGGCCGGCACAGACACCACAGCCCCCCAGACCGGCACATCTGTAACCCTGCCCCCACTCGGTGCACTACACGCAATGTGTAATCCCGACGATTCACCTCTATATCCCTCCCGCAACACCCCAAAAAACCCAATTATTTGACGTCAACAAACCGACCGTTACAACCATGAAAATTCTTTCACTCGACATTTCGAATTTTTTTGAGTAGTGGCACCTGAATTTTTTCCCCGTAGTGGCACACCACCATCTCTGCATTTTTAATCCCCATAACTAAAGGGCGAAACGGAAAGTGCTATCAATATGAAGTCGTGCCATCTTTCCTCCTCTTTTCAGAATTATCAGAAAACAGGATGAGCGGATCGGAACTTATGTTCCGAAGCATTGCTCATACCACCGGTAACGATTCTCACAGTACTTGTAAGAGATGACTTACATCGAGGCGAGAGTAAATGTTTAAGTTGCCAACAGCGACTTACAACCGCGCCCCACCATTCAAACCACAGCGAAGGACAGGAGATACGCAACCTTGATATCCCCTAAAAGGCCAAGACAGGCCCCCGGACAAAGCACTTGCAAGCGTCTCGCAACCTGTTGATCTACAAGCCCCCCTGTGGGTAGCCGAAGGTTTCGAGCACGCTGACAAGGGTCTTCTCGCTGAAGGCCGGCCACATTCAAGGGCACGCCCCTATAACAAGGCCAAGTTGCGCACAACTTGAGTGCAATTATTTAGCCACTCGACGCTTATATGCCTGCCTTCGGCGGACACGACCTATTAGGCCGCACTTCCGGACGCACCACGGTTACTGGCTACATTAACTCCGGCCATTTAATGGCGTGATTAAGATAGAGGTAAATGCAATGCGCATTAGCATATTCGGTTTGGGTTACGTCGGTGCAGTCTGTGCCGGTTGCCTGTCTGCACGAGGCCACGATGTCGTTGGCGTCGATATTTCCCAGGACAAGATCGACCTGATCAACAACGGCAAATCGCCGATTGTCGAACCGGGCCTGGAAACCCTGTTGGCCCAGGGGATTGCCAGCGGTCGACTGCGCGGCACCACCGACTTCGCCGAAGCGATTCGCAACACCGACCTGTCGATGCTCTGCGTCGGCACACCGAGCAAGAAGAATGGCGACCTGGAACTCAACTACATCGAGTCGGTGTGCCGCGAAATCGGTTTTGTCCTGCGTGACAAAACCACCCGCCACACCATCGTGGTGCGCAGCACCGTGCTGCCGGGCACCGTAAAAAACGTGGTGATCCCGATCCTCGAAGACGGCTCGGGGAAAAAAGCCGGGGTCGACTTCGGGATCGCGGTCAACCCTGAGTTCCTGCGCGAAAGCACCGCGATCAAGGACTACGACTACCCACCGATGACCGTGATCGGCGAATTCGACAGCGCCTCCGGCGACGTCCTGCAAGCGCTCTACGAAGAACTCGACGCACCGATTATCCGCAAGGACATCGAAGTGGCCGAGATGATCAAGTACACCTGCAACGTCTGGCACGCCACCAAGGTCACCTTCGCCAACGAAATCGGCAACATCGCCAAGGCGGTCGGGGTCGATGGACGCGAAGTGATGGAGGTGGTCTGCCAGGACAAGACCCTCAACCTATCCCAGTACTACATGCGCCCCGGCTTTGCCTTCGGCGGCTCCTGCCTGCCCAAGGACGTGCGCGCCCTGACCTACCGCGCCGCCTCTCTGGACGTCGACTCGCCACTGCTCAATTCGCTGATGCGCAGCAATGGAAGCCAGGTGCAGAACGCCTTCGACCTCGTCGCCAGCCATGACAAACGCCGCATCGCCCTGCTCGGCCTGAGCTTCAAGGCCGGTACCGACGACCTGCGCGAAAGCCCGCTGGTGGAACTGGCGGAAATGCTCATCGGCAAGGGCTTCGACCTGAGCATCTACGACAAGAACGTCGAGTACGCCCGTGTCCACGGGGCGAACAAGGACTACATCGAATCGAAGATTCCCCATGTGTCGTCCCTGCTCAACGCCGACTTCGACGAGGTGATCGACAACAGCGACGTGATCATCCTCGGCAACCGTGACGAGCGGTTCCGCGCCCTGGCCGAGAACGCCCCGCACGGCAAACAGGTCATCGACCTGGTGGGCTTCATGTCCAAGGCCACCAGTGCGAGTGGCCGGACCGAAGGTATTTGTTGGTAAACCAACAGCAATCGCTACGCGGTTGATCGCCGGCAAGCCAGCTCCTACATGGACGGGGTTGAACGCGAACATTACGTACGACTCCGCACTGTAGGAGCCGGCTTGCCGGCGATGGCGTCCGCAAGGACGCCTCGCCTGCCTTAACCCCACCGAGCCCGCCGACAGGCCCGCCCGAGACAGAGACGGATGCAGATTATGCACAGGCTAAAACACGGCCTTCTTCAGGCCGCCGGTTGGCTGTTCTACTTGAGTTTGCTGATGGGTCTGGCCGTGTTGCTGCCCACTTCGACCTTCGACGCCGACTCCAAGGACTTTATCTTCCTGATCGGGGCCGTGGGCATCTGGCGCTACGCCATGGGCGCCACCCATTTCGTCCGCGGGATGATTTTCCTCTACATCGTCTACCCGCACCTGCGCCGCAAAGTGCGCAAGCTGGGCAAGGCCGCGGACCCGTCCCAGGTGTTCCTGATGGTCACCAGCTTTCGCATCGATGCGCTGACCACCGCTCAGGTCTACCGCTCGGTGATCCGCGAAGCCATCGACTGCGGCTTCCCAACCACCGTGGTCTGTTCCCTGGTGGAAATGTCCGATGAGCTGCTGGTCAAGAGCCTCTGGGCGAAAATGAACCCGCCCGCTCACGTCACCCTCGACTTCGTGCGTATCGCCGGCACCGGCAAGCGCGACGGCCTGGCTTTCGGTTTCCGCGCCATCTCCCGCCACCTGCCGGACGACCGCGCCGTGGTCGCGGTGATCGACGGCGACACCGTGCTCAGCGAAGGCGTGGTGCGCAAGACCGTGCCCTGGTTCCAGCTGTTCGGCAATGTTGGCGGTCTGACCACCAACGAGTTCTGCGAAGTGCGCGGCGGCTACATCATGAGCGAATGGCACAAGCTGCGCTTCGCCCAGCGCCACATCAACATGTGCTCCATGGCCCTGTCCAAGCGCGTGCTGACCATGACCGGACGCATGTCGGTGTTCCGCGCCAGCGTGGTCACCAACCCGGACTTTATCGCCGACGTCGAAAGCGACTCGCTGCAACACTGGCGCCTGGGCCGCTTCAAGTTCCTCACCGGCGACGACAAGTCCAGCTGGTTCAGCCTGATGCGCCTGGGCTACGACACCTTCTACGTGCCCGATGCGGCGATCCACACGGTGGAACACCCGCCGGAAAAGAGCTTTATCAAATCCAGCCGCAAGCTGATGTACCGCTGGTACGGCAACAACCTGCGGCAGAACTCCCGTGCCCTGGGCCTGGGACTGCGCCGCCTCGGCCTGTTCACCGGCGTGGTGCTGTTCGACCAGCGCGTGTCGATGTGGACCTCACTGCTGGGTCTGACCGTGGCGCTGATCGCCAGCTTCAAGTACGGCATCGCGTTCATCCTCGCCTACCTGCTTTGGATCGGCCTGACCCGACTGATCCTGACCCTGCTGCTGGCCTGTTCCGGGCACAGCATCGGCCCGGCCTACCCGGTGATCCTCTATTACAACCAGATCGTCGGCGCACTGATGAAGATCTACGTGTTCTTCCGCCTCGACCGTCAATCCTGGACCCGCCAGGACACCAAACTGAGCCGCGACCTCGCCAGCTTCCAAGGCTGGTTCAACACCTGGTCGTCCCGAACCATGACCTTCTCCGCCGGTAGCATTTTCGTCGCCGTGCTGATGACGATGGTTTGACCCGACCCGCCTGAATTAGTGAATGGAGCTTTACCCATGAATTCCCAAGTCAATGCCAACGTCGTCCACGAATCCGAAGCCCAGCGCCAGCATGCGCGGGTGAAAATCCCGGCCAAGCTGCGCTTCCTCGGCAGCGCGAGCCAGCCCCTGGAAGTGCGGGTGCATGACCTGTCCGCCGGCGGCCTGAGCTTCAATGTCCCGCCGCAACAGGCCCTGACCCTGAAGCTCGGCGAGGTGTACAAGGGCCGCCTGCAATTCGTTATCGACAACCTCGGCCTGGCCATGGATGTCGAGTTGCAGGTGCGCGCCTACGACCGCCAGAGCGGCCGGGTCGGTTGCCAGTTCCAGAACCTGGAGCAGCAGGACATCGGTACTCTGCGCCACCTGATCACCTCGCACCTGTCCGGCGACATCGTCAACATGGGCGACGTGCTCGCCACCCTGCAGCGCGACAACTTCACCAAGGCGCGCAAGAACAAGGACGACGGCGGCGGCATGAGCGCCTTCGGTCGCCTGCGCGCCGTGACTTTCAGTCTCGGCATCTTCGTGGTCGGCCTCGCGGCCTTCGGCTTTGTCCTGAAGTCGGTGTATGGCCTGTACTTCGTCAGCCACGCCCAGGCCGGCCTGGTCAGCGTAGCGGGCATGAACATCACCATGCCCCGCGATGGCACCGTGCAAAGCCTGATCAAGGAAGACGGCGTCGCCGCCAAGGGTGCGCCGCTGGCGACTTTCAGCACCAGCATGCTCGATGTGCTCAAGGGGCATCTCGACGAAAACCAGCTGCAACCGGCCAAGATCGAGGAACTGTTCGGCAAGCAGATGACCGGCACGCTGACTTCGCCTTGCGATTGCACGGTGGCGCAGCAACTGGTCGCCAACGGCCAATACGCCAGCAAGGGCGATGTGATCTTCCAGCTGGTGCCTAGGGGGAGCCAGGCGAATGTCGAAGCGCGCTTCTCCTATCGGCAGTTTGGCGACGTGCGTCCAGGCACCCGGGTGAACTTCCAGATCGCCGGCGAAGCGCAGGTGCGTCAGGGCAAGATCATCAGCAGTAGCAGCCTGAAAAGCAGCGACCTGTCCTCGGATATCCGTGTCCTGATCAAGCCTGACGAAAGCCTCGACAGCAGCCTCGCCGGACGCCCGGTGGAGGTCAACAGCGACCGTGGCCCGAACATCAACTGGCTGATCGACAAAGCCATGGCCGCCGGTCTGTAAGCGGAGGACATGCCTGTGAATAATCGTCCCCCTTACGAGTGCCCTGCACTCGATCGCGAGCAAGCTTGCTCCTACAGTGAGCCGGTTGCCCACACGATCGACTGCACCACGACCCCCAGCGTAATCGATGATGGCGACTTTCTTGCCCGCCACGCTATCGACTGTGCCACGAGCCCCAGCGTAATCGATGATGGCGGATTTCTTGCCCGCCGCGCTATCGACTGCGCCACGAGCCCCTGTAGGAGCGAGCTTGCTCGCGATAGATCTCAAAGCCACCGCCACCTCGCCCTGAGCACCCTGACCCTGGCCATCGCCCTGACCGGTTGCGCCGGCCTGCCCGACCAGCGTCTGGCCAATGAAGCGCTCAAGCGCGGCGATACCACCCTGGCCGAGCAGAACTACCGCAAGCTGGCGGACCTGGGCTACAGCGATGCACAGGTCGGCCTGGCCGATATCCAGGTGGAAAGCCGCGACCCGGCCCTGCTCAAGCAGGCGGAAGCGACCTACCGCGCCGCCGCCGACACCTCGCCCCGGGCCCAGGCGCGCCTGGGCCGCCTGCTGGTGGCCAAGCCCGGCGCCAGCGAGGCCGAACACCACGAAGCCGAAGACCTGTTGAAAAAGGCCTTCGCCAACGGTGAAGGCAACACCCTGATCGCCCTGGCGATGCTCTACCTGCAATTCCCGCAGAGCTTCCCCAACGTCAACGCCCAACAACAGATCAACCAATGGCGCGGCGCCGGTTACCCGGAAGCGGGCGTGGCTCAAGTGCTGCTCTACCGCACCCAGGACACCTATGACCAGCATCTGGATGAGGTGGAAAAGATCTGCAAGAGCGCGCTCCACAGCTTCGACATCTGCTACGTCGAACTGGCCACCGTGTACCAGAAACGCGCCCAACCGGAGCAACAGGCCGCCCTGCTCAAGCAACTCCAGGCCGCCTACAGCCGTGGCGCCGTCGGGGCCCAAAGGATCGACAGCGTCGCCCGGGTGCTCAGCGATGCGAGCCTCGGCCAACCGGACACCAAGACCGCGCAAGCGCTGCTCGAACAGATCGCCCCCGGCTACCCGGCATCCTGGGTCAGCCTGGCGCAACTGCTCTACGACTTCCCCGACCTGGGTGACGTCAAGCAGATGCTGGAATACCTCGACAACGGCCGCGCCGCCGACCAGCCCCGCGCCGAACTGCTGCTGGGCAAGCTCTACTACGAAGGCAAGTGGGTGCCGGCAGACGCCAGGCAGGCCGAGGCGCACTTCCAGAAAGCCCTCGGTAAGGAGGTCGCCGCCGATTACTACCTGGGGCAGATCTATCGTCGCGGCTACCTCGGCCAGGTCGACTCGCAAAAGGCCCTCGACCACCTGCTCAAGGCTGCCCGCAACGGCCAGAACAGCGCCGACTTCGCCATTGCCCAACTTTTTTCCCAGGGCAAAGGGACCAAACCCGACCCGCTCAACGCCTACGTCTTCAGCCAACTGGCCAAAGTCCAGGACACCCCACTGGCCAATGAGCTGGCCCAACAACTCGACACCCAACTGCCGCCTGCCCGACGTGCCGATGCTCGGCGCCTGCTGCAACAGGAGCAGCGCCTGCGCGGGACCCTGAGCCGCAATCCGCTGGACCTGCAACAAGTCCTGCAAGCAGGCGACCGCGAGGAAAAAACCTTATGACACTCAATCCATTCGTCAAGGCTGGTATCGGCCTGAGCTTCGCCCTGCTCTGGTCCTGCCCGAGCCTGGCGGCGATCACCGAGACCAAGAACTTCGGCCTCGAAGTAAAAATCACCGGCCAATCCGAAGACGACCGCGACCTCGGCACCCTCAAGGGCGGCGACGTCAACGGCATCGGCCTGGACCTGCGGCCATGGGTCTACGGCGAACGTGGCAACTGGAGCGCCTACGCCATGGGCCAGGCCGTGACCGCCAGCGACATCATTGAAACCGACACCCTGCAACAGTCCGATGCCAGCCAGGAAACCTCGAGCAACGACGCGCGCAAACCGGATAAAAGCTACCTGGCCCTGCGCGAATTCTGGATCGGCTACAAGGGCCTGACGCCTTATCCGGGCGAGATGCTGAAACTCGGTCGCCAGCGCCTGCGCAATGACGACGGGCAATGGCGCGACACTAATATCGAAGCGCTGAACTGGAGCTTCGACACCACCCTGCTGCGGGCCAACCTGGGCGCCGCCGAGCGCTTCAGCGAATATCGCACCGACCTCACCGAACTGGCGCCCAAGGACAAGGATCGCCTGCATGTCTACGGCGATGTTGCCTACCAGTGGACACCCGGCCAGTGGATTGGCCTGCGCGCCCACCACACCCACGACGACGGCAAGCTCGACTACCCGACACCGGGTGTCGCCGCCGACCCGCTGGATAAAAAAGCCAACGGCGACCTGACCTGGCTTGGTCTGGAAGTCGACAGCGATGCCTACAATTTCAGAAACACCAACACCGTCAACTACTGGGCCAGCCTGACCGGCATGAGCGGCCAGCGCGACCGCGTCAACCCGCTCAACGCCGACGGCAGCCAGCCGGCAGACGCCACGCGCGGCAACCATATCAACGGCTGGGCCAGCGACCTCGGCGTGCGCCTGCGTCTCGACCCGAACTGGCAGGTCGGCGCCGCCTATGCCCGCGCCAGCGGCGACTACGAACAGAACGGCCTGGAAAGCAACCGCTCGAACTTCACCGGTACCCGCACGCGGACCCACCGTTTCGGCGAAGCCTTCCGTGGCGAAATGAACAACCTGCAGACCGCCACCCTGTTCGGCTCCTGGCAGCTGCGCGAGGACTATGACGCCAGCCTGATCTACCACAAGTTCTGGCGCGTCGACGGGCAAAAGGACGTCGGCAGCAACGGCATCAACGCCGTGCAGAACAACTACGACGACGCCACCGGTGCCCTGCTCTCCAGCGCCTCGCTGCCCTTGCAGGACGGCAAGAAGGACCTCGGCCAGGAAGTCGACCTGGTCGTGACCAAGTACTTCAAGCAAGGCCTGCTGCCCGCCGCCCTGAGCCAATCGATCGACGAACCTTCAGCGCTGGTGCGCTTTCGCGGCGGCGTGTTCAAGCCCGGCGATGCCTATGGCAAGAGCGTCGATTCCTATATGCACCGCGCGTTTGTCGACGTGATCTGGCGCTTCTGATGCAGACCGCCAAGGGAGTGACCGAGATGAACCACAGCGCCCTGCAAGGCTCGCTCAGCGTATTGGCCGGCGCCCTGCTGTTGGCCAGCAGCGCGGCCTTTGCCAGCGTCGAAGCGCCGCCCGGCAAAATCGAGCACGCGCCGACCCTGGCCAAGGAACTGCAACAGGCCAAGACCTACACCGTCAGCAGCGCGCCGACCGCGCCGCTGCACCTGGAAAAACCCCAGTTGCCTGACCTCAGCGGCTACACCGGCGAGGCCGTTGCGGCGAAGATCGGGCGCGGCAAGCCGGGCAAGATCAGCGTCCGCCGGATGATGCAGGAAGACGCCCTCAAGGACTTTATCGGCGGCGACAACAAGATGGCCGAGTGGGTGGTGCGCCAGCACGGCATTCCCCAGGCGATCTTCATCGACGACGGCTATATCAACCTCAAGGACCTGAGCAAAAAACTGCCCAAACAGTACATCAGCGAAACCTCGCCGGGGGTATTCCTGGCCAGGTTGCCGATCGTGGTCGGGCGCAAGGGCATCCTTGAAATCGACGGCCAGACCCAGGAGCTGCGGCTGTCCCAGGAAGGCGGTTCGTTCCTGGTCAACGACGGCCAACTGTTTATCCGTGACACCCAGGTCACCGGCTGGCGCGAAGCCGACAATGGCCCGGCAACCTTCCGTTCGCCCAAGGAATTCCGTCCGTTCCTGCTGGCCTGGGGCGGCACCGAAACCTATATCGTCAATAGCCGGATGGCCAGCTTCGGCTATGCCAACAGCAAGTCCTACGGTGTGAGTATTTCCCAGTACACGCCGAAGATGGCCCAGGTGCTCAAGCGCCCCGAGCCGACCGGCTGGATCATCGGCTCCGAGTTCTCGGACATGTGGTACGGCTTCTACTGCTACGAGACCCGCGACTTCGTGGTCAAGGGCAACATCTACCGCGACAACATCGTCTACGGCATCGACCCCCACGACCGTTCCCACGGGCTGATCATCGCCGACAACAGGGTGCACGGGACCAAAAAGAAACACGGCATCATCCTTTCCCGGGAAGTGAACGACAGCTTCATCTTCAACAACCGCAGCTATGACAACCAGCTCTCGGGCCTGGTGATCGACCGCAACAGCGTCAACAACCTGATCGCCTACAACGAGATCTACCAGAACCGCACCGACGGCATCACCCTCTACGAGAGCGCCGACAACCTGATCTACGCCAACAAGGTCATCGGCAACCAGCGCCACGGCATCCGTATCCGCAACAGCGTGAACATCCGCCTGTACGAGAACGTCGCCATGGCCAACGGCCTGACCGGGGTCTACGGCCATATCAAGGACCTGAGCGACACCGACCGCGACATCAAGCTCGACCCGTTCGACGCTCAGGTCTCGCTGATCGTGGTCGGTGGCGAACTCGCCGGCAACGGCAGCGGCCCGCTGTCCATCGACTCGCCGTTGAGTGTCGAGCTGTATCGGGTGTCGATGCTCGCCCCGACGAAAAACAGCGGCATCAGCTTCAGCGGGATTCTCGGCGATCGCCAGGATGAAATTCTCGACCTGCTGGTGCGTCAGCAGAAAGCCGTGCTGATCGACCCCGTCGAACGCCAGACCCCCTTGCCGGATTGAGGACGACCTTTATGAACCCACACCTGATCAAACTGCTCGGCCTGTCGGGCCTTGCCGCGGCAATCTTCGCCGCCAGCGGCAGCCTCAAGGCCGAGGAAGTCCAGGCGCCGAATTTCACCGCCGAGCCCTGCTGCAGCCTGTGCCCGGCGGCCCATGACGCGAAGAACTACACCACCCGCTACCAGCAGAACTTCACCACCCTGGTCCAGGCCCAGGGCGACTGGCTGTTCCGCACCCAGGAAGACCTGCGCACCGAGTTCGACACCAGCCCCGCCGGCTACCGGCGTCTGCAACAACTGCGCGATGCGTTCAAGAGCAAGGGCGTGGAGTTGGTGGTGGTGTACCAGCCGACCCGTGGTTTGGTGGATCGCAACAAACTGTTCCCGGCCGAGCGCGCCAAGTTCGACTATGAAAAAGCCCTGGGCAACTACCAGGCGATGCTCGGGCGTTTCGCCAAAATGGGCTACCACGTGCCGGATCTGTCGCCGCTGACCAATGAACAACAGGCCCACGATTTCTACTTCCGGGGTGACCAGCACTGGACCCCGTATGGCGCCGAGCGCACCGCGAAAATCGTCGCCGAGACGGTGAAAAAGATCCCGGGCTTTGCCGACATTCCCCATCGCGAATTCGAGACCAGGGTTTCCGGGCGCATGGGCAAGACCGGCACCCTGCACAACATGGCCGGCCAGCTCTGCGGCACCAGCTACGCAATCCAGTACATGGAACAATTCAGCACCGAACCCAAGGGCGAAGCGGCGGACGGCGACCTGTTCGGCGACGCCGGCAACCCGCGGATCACCCTGGTGGGCACCAGCCACAGCGGCAAGAACTACAACTTCGCCGGCTTCCTGCAACAGTACATCGGTGCCGACATCCTCAACGTCGCATTCCCCGGCGGCGGTCTGGAAGGCTCGATGCTGCAGTACCTGGGCAGCGAGGAATTCCAGAAAACTCCACCGAAAGTGCTGATCTGGGAATTCTCGCCGCTGTATCGCCTGGACCAGGAAACCATCTACCGGCAGATGATGGCCCTGCTCGGCAACGGCTGCGAAGGCAAGAGCGCCGAGATGAGCGCCAGCACCACGGTCAAAACGGGCAAGAACGAACTGCTGGTCAACCGCAACAACCGCGACCTGCGCAACAGCGCGCACCAGGTCGACATCCGTTTCGCCGACACCTCGGTGAAAACCCTGCACGCCACCCTCTGGTACATGAACGGCCGCCACGAGGACATCAAGATCGAGAAACCGCCAACCTCCGACACCGACGGACGTTTCGCCTTTGAACTGCGCACCGACGAAGACTGGGCCAACCAGAACCTGCTGGCGCTCGAAGTCCAGGGCCCGGAAGCCGGCGGCGCGCCACAGCAAGTCGAGGCGAAAATCTGCAAACGCAACGTATTCCCCAGCGCCGAGCCCCCTGTGGCACGGGCCGGGCTATGAGGTGCCTACCGATGAAACTCCGCACACTGCTTGTTCCTTCACTGCTCGGTTTGGCGATGCTCGCCAGCTCGGCCCACGCCGCCGCGCCGCTGCGCCCGCCCCAGGGTTACCTGGCCGCCATCGACAAGGTCAAGAGCGGCGACAACGGCGGCGGCTGCGACGCCATGCCCCAACCCTACACCGGCTCATTGCAGTTCCGCAGCAAATACGAGGGTTCCGACAAGGCTCGGGCGACCCTCAACGTACAGTCGGAACAAGCCTTTCGCGACACCACTGCGGACATCACCAAAATGGAACGCGGCACCAGCAAACAGGTGATGCAGTTCATGCGTGACGGTCGCCCGGAACAGTTGAGCTGCACCCTGAACTGGCTGACCGCCTGGGCCCAGGCCGACGCGCTGATGTCCAAGGACTTCAACCACACCGGCAAATCCATGCGCAAATGGGCCCTGGGCAGCATGGCCTCGGCCTATGTCCGCCTGAAGTTCTCCGACTCCCAGCCGCTGGCCACCCACCAGAAGGAAGCGCAACTGATCGAGGCCTGGTTCAGCAAGATGGCCGACCAGGTGGTCAGCGACTGGGACAACCTGCCGCTGGACAAGACCAACAACCATTCGTACTGGGCCGCGTGGTCGGTGATGGCGACCGCAATCGCCACCGACCGTCGCGACCTCTTCGACTGGTCAGTGAAGGAATACAAGGTCGGCGCCAACCAGGTCGACCCGCAGGGTTTCCTGCCCAACGAGCTCAAGCGTCAACAACGGGCCTTGGCTTATCACAACTACGCGTTGCCGCCGCTGTCGATGATTGCCAGCTTTGCCCTGGCCAACGGCGTGGATCTGCGCCAGGAAAACAATGGTGCGCTCAAGCGCTTGGGTGATCGGGTGTTGGCCGGGGTGAAGGATCCGCAGCAATTCCAGGCCAGAAATGGCAAGGACCAGGACATGACCGACCTCAAGGTCGACTCGAAATTCGCCTGGCTGGAACCCTACTGCACGCTCTACACCTGTCCGCCGGACGTGCTTGAACACAAGCATCAGATGCAACCGTTCAAGACCTTCCGCCTCGGCGGCGACCTGACCAAGGTCTACGACCCGACGCACGAAAAGGGCAACAAACAAGGGAATTGAAGCGCTGGAACAACCTGTGGCGAGCGGGCTTGCCCTAATGCCAGTCAGTTAAGGCTGAACACGGCCCTTGTGGGAGCAGAGCTTGCTCGCGAAGAGGCCCTTGAGACCGCTAAAAGCTTCGCGGGCAAGCACCGCTCCCACAGGTTAAGTGGTGTTTTCAATACCCCATTTCCTTAACTGAACGGCATTAGGGCAAGCCCCCTCGCCACAGGGAATCGCCTTCACCACAAGTCAGTGCATGACAGTGGACCTACGTAATACACCCCCCCGATTTCCATGGGGGGTTTGGGGGGGCTTCGGCCCTTGACCGTTGATGAAACAAGGAGAGCTCGGGATGGTCTTTTCATCCAATGTGTTCCTGTTCCTGTTCCTGCCGATCTTTCTCGGCTTGTACTACCTGAGCGGGCAACGCTATCGCAACCTGTTGTTGCTGATCGCCAGTTACCTGTTCTACGCCTGGTGGCGGGTCGACTTCCTCGCGCTGTTCGCCGGCGTCACCCTATGGAACTACTGGATCGGCCTCAAGGTTGGGGCCGCTGGCGTGCGTAGCAAACCGGCGCAACGCTGGCTGCTGCTCGGCGTCGCCGTCGACCTGGGCATCCTCGGCTACTTCAAGTACGCCAACTTCGGTGTCGACAGCCTCAACGCGATCATGACCTCGTTCGGCCTCGAACCCTTCATCCTCACCCACGTGCTGCTGCCGATCGGGATCTCGTTCTACATCTTCGAGTCCATCAGCTACATCATCGACGTCTACCGTGGCGACACCCCGGCCACCCGCAACCTGATCGACTTCGCGGCCTTCGTGGCGATCTTCCCGCACCTGATCGCCGGCCCGGTCCTGCGTTTCCGCGACCTCGCCGAGCAGTTCAACAACCGTACCCACACCCTCGACAAATTCTCCGAGGGCGCCACACGGTTCATGCAGGGTTTTATCAAGAAGGTCTTTATCGCCGACACCCTGGCGGTGGTCGCCGACCATTGCTTCGCCCTGCAACAACCAACCACCGGCGATGCCTGGCTCGGCGCCCTGGCCTACACCGCGCAGCTGTACTTCGACTTCTCCGGCTACAGCGACATGGCCATCGGCCTGGGCCTGATGATGGGCTTCCGCTTTATGGAGAACTTCAAGCAGCCGTACATCAGCCAATCGATCACCGAGTTCTGGCGGCGCTGGCATATCAGCCTGTCGACCTGGCTGCGCGACTACCTCTACATCACCCTGGGCGGCAACCGCAAAGGCACGCTGACCACCTACCGCAACCTGTTCCTGACCATGCTGCTCGGTGGCCTGTGGCACGGCGCCAACCTCACCTACATCGTCTGGGGCGCCTGGCACGGCCTTTGGCTGGCGATTGAAAAAGCCCTGGGCATCGACACCTCGCCACGCCGTTTCAACCCGATCCGCTGGGCCCTGACCTTCCTGCTGGTGATCATGGGCTGGGTGATCTTCCGTTCCGAAAACCTCCACGTCGCCGCCCGCATGTACGGCGCCATGTTCAGCTTCGGCGAGTGGTCGCTGTCGGAACTCAACCGCGCCAGCCTCACCGGCCTGCAAGTGGCGACCCTGGTGCTGGCCTACGCGACCCTGGCGCTCTTTGGCCTGCGCGACTTCTACCGCAACCCGCCTACCACCAAGGCCAAACCCGCCGACGGCCCGGCCACCGCGCAACCTGACCTGATCAAGGCGGTACCTGGTGAAACGGCCGGCAGCATTCACGAACCCGGCTACAGCGTCGGCACCGAAGCCCAAGTGCAACCGGCCTACGGGGTCGCCGACTGGCCGCGTTATGTGATGCGCACCCTGGTCCTGCTGCTGTTTATCGCCTCGATTCTCAAACTCTCGGCGCAAAGCTTTTCGCCGTTCCTTTACTTCCAGTTCTGAGGGAGCCGACCATGACCCGCTCATTCCGCATCCTCTACATCGCCCTGTTCCTCGTCACCTTGCTGGCGCTGGGGCTGTGGTCGCTGCGCAGCTTTATCGGCTTCAGCAGCAACCCCGACGCGACCCTGCTCGACGGGCGCTGGACCAAGGCCGTGGAAACCCGCTACGACACTGAATTCCCAATCAAGCGCCTGGGCACCAACCTCTGGGCCGCGCTGGACTTCAAGCTGTTCAACGAAGGCCGTCCGGGGGTAGTGCTGGGCCGCGACCAGTGGCTCTACAGCGACGAGGAGTTCAACCCGGTTGCCGGCGAGCAGCAGAACCTGCAAGGCAACTACGCGCTGGTCGAAGGCGTGCGCCAGACCCTCAAGGCCAAGGGCGTGAAACTGGTGTTGGCGATCGTTCCGGCCAAGGTCCGCCTGTACCCGGAACACCTGGGCGACGTACGTCCGGCGAGTATTCACGCCAACCTCTACCAGGACTTCCACGCCCGGGCCGCCGCCGAGCGGATCCTTGCTCCCGACCTGCTGGGCCCGATGCAACAGGCCAAGCAACAAGGCCAGCAAGTATTCCTGCGCACCGACACCCACTGGACCCCGGACGGCGCGCAAATCGCCGCGACCCAACTGGCCGACGCCATCGGCAAGCACGCCCCGCTCAGTGGCGAACCGCAGCGCTTTGTCACCGAAGCCGAGAAGACCGAACCACACAAGGGCGACCTGACCCTGTTCCTGCCGCTGGACCCGCTGTTCAGCAACCTGATGCCGCCCCAGGAACCGCTGGAAAAACGCAGCACCCGCGCCGCTGACGATCAGCCGGCCGCTGGCGATGCGCTGTTCGCCGACAACCAAGTCCCGGTGGCGCTGATCGGCACCAGCTACAGCGCCAACCCGAACTGGAACTTCGTCGGCGCGCTGAAGCAGGCCCTGCACCGTGACGTGGTGAATTACGCCGAAGACGGCCACGGTCCGATTTTGCCGATGCTCGCTTACCTGGAAAGCGACGCCTTCAAGAACAGCCCGCCGCAGGTACTGATCTGGGAATTCCCGGAGCGCTACCTGCCGGTCAACAACGAAATCGGCGATGCCGACCCCAAGTGGGTCGCGCAATTGAAAGCCACGGGGCTGCACCAACAGAACCTGGTCCAGAACACACCTAAATCCGAGTCGCCCGAACGGGCGCAAAACTGAAAGAGGTACTTCCCATGACCTTCAACATCACTCGTAAAAACAGCCAAGGCCGCGCGGTCAAAACCCTGGCCCTGGCCGCGGGCCTGAGCCTGCTGTCGTTGTCCGTCTGGGCCGGCGATTCCGCCCTGTACGGCCCGGTCGCACCGAAAGGCTCGAGCTTCGTGCGTATCTACAACGCCAGCAACCAGGAGGTCAGCGCCACCGTCGGCGCCACCGCGCTCAACGACGTGGCACCGCTGGCCAGCAGCGATTTCAGCTTTATGCCCGGTGGTGACTACAGCGCCAAGGTCGGTAGCCAGAGCCTGCCGGTGAAACTCGCCGCCGACCACTATTACACCCTGGTCAACAGCACCAGCGGCCAGCCGCAACTGATCGAAGAGCCGCCGTTCAAGAACAAGCAGAAGTCATTGGTGCGGGTGCAGAACCTGAGTGACAAGGCCCTGACCCTGAAAACCGCCGACGGCAAGACCGACGTGGTCCAGGCGGTGGCGGCCAAGGGTCGTGGCGAGCGCGAAATCAACCCGGTGAAAGTCAGCTTCGCCCTGTACGACGGCGACAAAAAGATCAGCGACCTCAAGCCCGTGGCCCTGGAGCGCGGTGAAGCGGCGGTGCTCTACGTCACCGGCAGCGGCAGCAGCCTGTCGCCGGTCTGGGTCAAGCGCCCGGTTTCGACCCGCTGATGAATTCGCCGGACGAACACAAACCTCGTGGCCCCCGCCAATGAACCTGTGGGAGCCAACCTGTGGGAGCCAACCTGTGGGAGCCAACCTGTGGGAGCCAACCTGTGGGGGCGGGGGGGGGGGGGGGGGGGGGGGGGGGGGGGGGGGGGGGGGGGGGGGGGGGGGGGGGGGGGGGGGGGGGGGGGGG